>CBHWBX010000004.1:0-29654 GCA_966111935.1 uncultured Gemmatimonadaceae bacterium | reverse complement strand
AGAACTGCCTCGGCGCCTTCGGCTTCAGCGGGGATGAAGTGCAGCGCGA
The DNA here is from genome assembly GCA_966111935.1 of uncultured Gemmatimonadaceae bacterium. Lineage (GTDB taxonomy): Bacteria > Gemmatimonadota > Gemmatimonadetes > Gemmatimonadales > Gemmatimonadaceae > JAQBQB01. Next base: position 29,605 of record CBHWBX010000004.1, on the reverse strand, counting down.
GATCGGAACGCTGAGCGGCGGAGAGCGCGCACGTGTGGCGCTCGCGCTGATGACGCTCGCGAAGGCGAATCTCCTCATCCTCGACGAGCCGACGAACCATCTCGACGTCGAGAACATCGAGGCGCTCGAAGATGCGCTCGAGGAGTATGAAGGCTCAGTGCTGCTCGTGAGTCACGACCGCGCATTCCTGCGTGAAGTCGCGACGCGCGTCTGGGCGTTCGACGGCACGCATCTCAGGGATTTCGATGGCCCATTCGTCGAGTGGGAGGAGGACCGGAAGCGTCGCACGGGCAAGGCCTAAAAGAACTGCCGGGTCGCGGGTCGCGGGTTGCGGGTCGCGGGAAGGAACGCCGCGCCTGCGGCGACGGCTTGATTGAACCCGCCACGTCATCCTGAGCCGAAGGCGAAGGACCCCTGTGCGCCTAGGCGGAACTCTCCGCAGTGCCAGGGGTCCTGCGCTGCGCTCAGGATGACGGACGCCCAACGCCGGTATTATCGTCTGACGCTGAAGCCAAGCACTCGCCTTCGCGTCGTCGGTAATCAGTAAACATCACCCCCAGGTAATGCGACCACTTCGATATTCGATCAACGTCACGCTGGATGGCTGCTGCGATCATCGCGCGGTCGTCCCCGACGAAGCCATGCACCGTCACTCCGCCGAGATCGTCGCGCGCGCCGATGCGCTCATCTTCGGCCGGGTGACGTACGAGATGATGGAGGCGGCGTGGCGCTCCGGCGCACCGACGGAAGGGCGACCCGCCTGGATGGAGCCGTTCGCGCGGACCATCGATGCGGCGAAGAAATACGTCGTCTCCCGCACGCTCGATCAGGTGGATTGGAACGCGGAGCTCGTGCGCGGAGATCTGGAGACGACCGTCAGACAGCTCAAGGCAATGCCGGGCAAAGGACTGTACACCGGCGGCGTCACGCTCCCGCAGGCGCTGGCCGAGCTGGGATTGATCGATGAATACGAGTTCATCGTCCATCCCCGAGTCGTCGGCCACGGCCGAACCCTGTTCGCGGGCCTCTCGAAGCCGCTCGACCTCGAGCTCGTGAATCGGCTGGAGCTGCCGTCGGGAGCGGTGGCGATGCAGTGCGTGCCGAAAGCGCGTGCCGCGACGTGACCGCGCAGCCGACGCGTCAGATGGTCTCGCCGCGCTGAACCCGCTGGAACAGGTCGGCGCTCTCGAGTTGCGGCGCGGCCTCGACCTCGCGTAACAGCCTCGTCTCCAGTCGGCGATACTCGCGCATCGCCCCGGTGCGATCGCCCGCGCGCGCGCGTGCAGTCATGAGCGCGCGACAGGCCTCTTCGTCCAGCTCCTCCTGGCGCACCAGCCGCTCGAGAATCTCTGCCGCCTCCTCGTTGCGCGACTCCGCGAGCAGTGCGCTGCCGAGCAGCTGCAGACCACCGGCGTGCAGCAGTGCGAGACGGTCGTGATGCTCGAGGTACCAGTCCTCGACCGACTCGCCTTCCATCAACGCGCCGCGATACCGCGCGATGATCGAACGAAGCGCGTCGATGTCGGTCACGCCGCGCTTCGCGTCGCGTAGCGCGCGTGTGAGCTGCTCCTCGACCGCACTCGCGTCGAAGGCGATCGGGGCGCCGTCGACAGCGTCGATGCGATAGCGCTCGCCGTCGAACCGCACCCAGTCGGCGCGGCCGAGGGCGCGACGAAGGTGGTGCAGCGTGACGTGGACGTTGTTGCGCACCCGCGCCGCCGGAGCGTCCGGCCACAGCGCCGCGCCGATCTGCTCTCGCGTGCGCCCCTCCGGATGGGTGAGAAGGAAAAGCAGCAGCTCGCGCGCCTTCGCGTATCCCCAGCGCTTCTGAGCCACGGACACGCCGTCGACCGTGACCTCGAGTGGGCCGAGCGCGTTGACGACGAGGCCGCGGCGCGAGGTTGCGATGCCATCAGCCGTACGCAGCGCCTCGAATTCGCCCGTCTGCGTCAGCGCGTCGGGAACTCCGGAATCGCCCGCGACGGTGATCTCGAGTGCGAGCGCGATCGCGCCCTGTGGGGACAGCGCACGTCCGTCGGCGCGCGCGGCGGCAAATGCGTCGTTGCCGACGAGCGTCCGCGCGCGATCGATGTGCGACGCGTGCCAGGGCCGGTCGGTCGCCCACATCGCGGCGCCGATCGATTCGCGGATTGCATCGGCGGCACCGTACAACCGCGCGGCGTCGAGGACGATCGCACCCGCCGGACCGCCCGCTATGATCGACGTCGCCATCAGCTCGAGCGACCGGGCGATGAAGAAGAGCTGCGGGTCGCGGCGCAACGCCTCGAGCGCCTCGCGCAGCACGGTCCGCGCGCGACGCATGTCTCCCTGCTCCGCGACCATGAACGCGAGCTGCTGCAGCCCGATCGCGAGCTCCCGATCGAGCCCGAAGACGCGCGCGATGCGCACGCCATCCTCGGCGCACTCCACGGCGCGCGCATGATCGCGCCGCGCCACCCACGCGCTCGCCTGTAGCAGGTAGCTGAGCCGCAGTCCATACAACTCATTGAGCTGCAGCAGCGCGTCGTGCGCCGCCATCAGCGGTCGATCCACCTCATCGATCGAGGTCTGCAGGTACGCCATCGCGAGGTAGAGCCGGATGTACGCCAGCAGGCGAACGTCGCCGATCTCCTCGGCGATCGACTCGGCCTCGATCAGATGGACACACGCCGATTCACTGCGCGCCTGCATCGACGCGATCGAGCCGGCCGAGAAGAGCACCGCGGCGCGGGCGCGCGTGCGACGCTCGGCGCCGCTCACCGTCAACGCGCTGCGGAGCCATTGCCGTGCCTCCGGCCATTGCCCGGTCGCAAACCAGAACCAGTGCAGCATGCCGACGATCCGCATGTGCAGCTCCGGATCGTCGTCGCGCGTGAACACGAGTGCCTGTCGAAGGTTGTCGAGCTCCGATTCCAGTCGCGCGATGAGCTCCGGGCGGCGCGGCGTGCTGAGGTGCGGCTCCGCTTCGCCGACGAACGCCGCGTAGTATGTGGCGTGCCGGCGGCGTCGCACCTCGGCGTCGCCGCGCTCGGTCAGGCGGTCGAACGCATACTCGCGCACTGTCTCGAGCAGCCGATAGCGCGCCGAGTCGCCGGCGTCGATCATCTCGAGCAGCGACTTCTCGACGAGATCCGATACGAGATCGAGCACCTGCTCCGCGACGATCAGGTCATCGATGCAAACACCCTCGATCGCTTCGAGCGTGAACGAGCCGCCGAAGACGGACAGCCGCTCGAGCAGCAGGCGCTCATCCACGTCGAGGAGGTCGTAGCTCCAGTCGATCGCCGCTCGCAATGTCCGATGCCGAGGCATCGTCGCGCGATCGCTGGTCGTGAGGAGCGTGAACCGTCCGTCGAGACGCGCCGCGATCTGCTCCGGGTCGAGCTTTCGCAGCCGCGCCGCCGCAAGCTCGAGGGCAAGCGGCAGTCCGTCGAGCCGGCGGCAGATCTGGACGATCGCCGAGCGATTCTCCGCCGTGATCTTGAAGCGCGGCTGCACCGCGCGAGCACGCTGCGCGAACAGTTGCACCGCCTCGGACTCCTCGGCGTTCGCTTCGTCCGTGGAAGGCAGCGAGAGCGGGGGCACGAGCCACGCCGTCTCGCCGGCCACACCGAGCGCTTCGCGGCTGGTCGCGAGGATCCGCAGCGACGGACAGAGCCGCAGGAGCGCGTCCGAAAGCGTCGCGGATGCCTCGACGAGATGCTCGCAGTTGTCGAGAACGAGGAGAAATGCCCCATCGCGCACGAGGCTCGCGATCCTCTGGGCGACTGGAACGTCCGAGTCTTCACGCGCACCGAGGGCGGCCAGGACTGCCGTACCGACGAGATTGGGATCCCGCAGAGGTGCGAGCTCGACCCACGCCCCGGCACCGCCGGCATCGGCAGTCTCGCGCGTCGCGACCTCGAGGGCAAGCCGCGTCTTCCCGCTGCCCCCCGCCCCCGTAAGGGTGAGGAGACGCGTGCCGCCGAGGAGTCGGCGGACGGCCGCGATCTCCGCCTGGCGACCCACGAAGCTCGGCAAAGCCGGCGGCAGTCCCTGCACTTCGGAGGGCATACGGGAATGTAGGACCGGGCGCGGAGCGCTTACAGCCGTCCGTAAGCGCTATTTAAGCAGGTCCGGGCACTCTTCGTCCACCTGGAACGAAGAGGACATTGATGTCACGCAGATTCTCGCTATTCGGTGCCGCGGCTCTCGGGCTGCTCGCGGCATGCAGTGATTCGACAACGACCCGTACCGTCGCGCATGTGAACGTTGCGCCCGCGACGCGGACGCTGACGGTGGGGGAGCAGGTCACGCTGTCCGCCTCCGCGGTCGACGTCAACGGCTCGGCGGTCGAAGGACGCGACGTGAGCTGGTCGTCGAGCAGTCCCGCAGTCGCCAGCGTCACCGCCACCGGTGTCGTGACCGCGCTCGATGCCGGCGCGGTCGTCACTCGTGCGACGGTCGATGGGCGGTTCGGCGAGGCGGCGCTCGTCGTCCGGCCGGTGCCGATCGCGCGTGTGGTCGTCGATCCGGCGGCCCTTACGGTGGGCGTCGGGCGCACGGCTACGCTCACCGCTCGCGCCTTCGACGCGGCCGGCAATGAGCTGCGCGACCGCACGGTGACCTGAATCAGCCGCGATCCGTCGGTTGCCGACGTCGACGGCGCCGGCCGAGTGGTCGGTAAGCGCGCCGCGTCGGTGATCGTGACCGCGACCGTCGAGAACATCGTCGCCGAAGTGGCTGTCTCCGTGATCACGATGCAGATGCCGGTGGAATCGATCCGCGTCTCCCCCGCCCCGGTCAGCTTCGAGGTTGGAAAGTCGCGCCAGCTTACCGCGTTCGTCTTCGACGCGGCGGGCAATCGGCTCACCGATCGCGTCGTGACCTGGACGACGGATTCACCGTTCGTGGCGGCAGTAAATGGGAACGGCCTCGTCTCGGCCGTCGGTCCCGGCTACGCGACGATCCTCGCGACATCGGAGGGCAAGACGTTCGGGATCGCCGTCACCGTGTCCGAAGGTGAGATGGACGCGATGCCGTACGACCTGGTATACCATCGCACGTTGCCCGGCAGTGTCGGCGAGATCATGATTCTGGGAACCGCGCAGGGATCGACGCCGATTCGGGTGAATGCCGGAAACGTTTCGCGCTCGCCCTCGCCGTCGCCGAACGGCAGTCGCATCGCGTTCTATGTCGCGCAGTTCGAGCTGAACGGCGATCGGACCGATGACGTCTTTGCCGTCGATCGCAATGGACTGAACATGCGCCGGCTGACGAGCGAGCCCGGATATGATGGCGATCCGGCCTGGTCGCCGAACGGCGATCGGATCGCTTATCGCCGCATCGAGCCGGGCACCGGTCGCGGCGATGTGTGGGTGATGAACGCTGACGGCTCGAACAAGGTCCGACTCACCGGCGACCTGCCGGCGACTGAATCCGCGGGCTCGCCCGCGTGGTCGGCCGATGGATCGCGCATCGCGTTCTTCACGACGTCGTACACCGCCACCGGTTCGGGCAACACACTCTGGACGATGAATGCCGACGGCTCGGCGAAGCAGCGAGTGTTCGTCGCGACGACGGCGGGCGATCGCGATCCGACCTGGTCGCCCGATGGCTCGCGCATCGCATTCGTTCGCAGCTACGGCGACGACACGGACATCACGATCGTCGGGGTCAACGGCGGCGCGATGACACGTATCTCTCTGCCCGGGCTTCAGGAGGCACCTGTCTGGTCGCCGGACGGACGGCACTTTGCCTACTGGCAGCACGTCGGCCTGGATGGATCGACGGCGATCTACACCGTGCGCGCCGACGGCTCGAACGTGCGGCTGCACACGCTGCTTCCCGCATGGAGCGCGGCGTACGACCCGAGCTGGATTCGACGTCCGTAAGCCGCGAGCGACGATCGCAGCGTCATTTTACATAGTTTCCCTACAGCGATCGTAAGGCGTTGGACGACAGCCGCGCGCTCGATTCATCATCGGCGCGCGGTGCGTCTGGCGCTCGGGGTGGTTGCGCGTTTCGTTAGTGCGTCACGCGATTCTTTTCATCACCCTCAAGCCCCGGTCCCATGCCGCAATACCTCATCGAGCGCAACATCCCAGGCGCCGGCAAGCTGTCGCCTGACGAGCTCCAGGCGATCTCGCAGAAATCCTGCGCGGTGCTGAACGGGCTCGGCCCACAGATCCAGTGGGTCCACAGCTACGTCACGGATGATCAGATCCACTGCGTGTATCGCGCGCCGAACGAGGCGATCATCCGCGAGCACGCGCAACAGGGCGGCTTTCCGGCGGATCGCATCTCGGAGATTCGCACAGTCATCGATCCGACGACCGCCGAATGACTTCCCTGCCTTGAAGATCTGTTGGACAATTGCGCCGAGCTTTGCTCGGCGCTCTTATTTTCATCCATCCATTCGGCTCATTCCATTCGGTAGATCAGACATGACACTCCGCGGTATCGGCGATCGTTGGCTCGCGGGCGAGAGCATCGACGGCGTCTCGTTTCAACGACACGATGCCGTCACGATCTCGGCCGGCCGGCACGAGGGCAAGACCGGTCACATCGAGCTGCTCATGGACGTCGAGCCCGAAACGCGGTATCTCGTCAAGTTGGAGATGGACGGACGTTTGGTGCCGGTGAGTGAGTCCGCCCTCGTCCGCTCGTGCAGCTAACCCTTCCTCACCATGCGTACCTCGACTCATCTCATGTTCACCGGCGACGCCGCGGCCGCGCTCGAGCTGTACGCGTCGGTCTTCCCCACGTTCCGCGTCGAACAGATCGACCGTTACGGCGATGGCGAGGCCGGCGCGCCGGGCTCCGTTCGTCGCGCCGACATCGTCTTCGGTGAGCACCGGCTCCTCGCGATCGACAGCCCGGTGAAGCATGCCTTCACCTTCACCCCGTCGATGTCGATCTTCGTCGACTGCGACGACGCCGAATCGCTCGACGCAGCGTTCGCCCGGCTTTCGCAGAACGGCCAGGTGTTCATGCCGATCGGCGACTACGGATTCAGCAAACGCTTCGGGTGGTGCGCCGATCGCTTCGGCGTTTCGTGGCAGCTCAACCTACCCTGACCGACCGATCGCCTCTCGGAGATCGTGTGAATCCTGCCTGGAGCTCCGCCACGGATGCTTGAGGTCCGCTACGTCTCGCCGCGCGGACTGCGCGGCGGGCGCGGCGTGCGGCTGCTCCGCTATCTGCTCGAGCGCGGCGCCGACGAGTTTTCGATCAAGGTCATGGCACTCCAGGACACCCTCGCGCCATTTGCCGACGCATTCGAGGACGAGCTCGGCCCGTTCGAGCGCGACATGGCACCGCGACGCGTGATTTCTCGCGATACGTCGCCGGATCTCGTTCGACCCGTGCGACTGTGGAGCTTCGACACGGATTCCCTCGCCCGGCTCTCGAGCTTTCTCGACGAGGGTGTCTTCCACTGCCCCGCGGGACCGGACGGCTGGCTCGAGGACCTGACGATCTATCGTGCCGGCGAGCTCGTTCTCGGGCTCGTGTCGCACGAGCAGGAAGGGGTGCTTCGACTGACGCCCTCGGAGCTCGACGAAGTCGCGGCGCTCGACATCGCCTTCGATCGATCGGCCGAGTCAGTCTCGTATTGAGCGGTCCGTCGAGGCATTTTGCAATACACTGTCGCGGCGGACGGACGAAATGTCTCTTGCGGGGTTTGATTAGCGTTTGCTAATATCACCGCACCGTGCCCCGTAACAGCCCCGAATGAATCGAACGACGCCAAACGCCGATAGGCGCGCATCGGTCCGTTGCGCCCCGGTGCTCCTCGCGCTTGCCCTGTGCGGCTGCGAAGGCCTGGCCGAGATGGCCAACCCCCGCGTGCAGCAGTCCGCGACGATCGCGGGCGTCTCTGCTGTCACCGAGATCGTCGCCCCCGATACCGTAGACCGGGACGCGCCGTTCGATGTGCGATTCACGTCCTTCGAGAACGGGTGCACGCACCTCGTCCGCGACGAGTTCAGCGTGAGAAGCGACAGCATCGTGATCCAGTCCATCGTCGCGACCGCGAACCAGTGCGGCGATGCGCTCCAGCTGCTCCCCCACCTCCTTCATGTCCGCGTCAGCGCGCCCGGCGCATACCGGATCTACCTGCGCGGCCGCAAGGAGACCCCGGCATACCTCAGCGATACTGTCGTCACGCGCGCGCTCATCGTGCGATGACCTGTCTCAACTAGGGACCGGCTCCGCCGCCGCGAGCGCGCGGCCGACGTATCGAATCACGCCGTAGGTCTCCAGCGCCAGCACGCCCGATACGAAGATGATCATCGCCGCGACCGCCACCGGGCCGCGCAGATCGAGATACCGGATCGAGAGATAGCCGACGGCGAGCGGCACCACGAGCGCGAACGCCAGCGACAACAGGTTCGCCATCGTCGAGATCAGATTCTGACCGAGCGCCTCGACGCCGGTGTTCACCGTCGCGCCGAGTCGCATCCACGCCGGAAACAACACGGCGAGCCCGTTCTGGATCGTCAGCAGGGCGCCGTTCAGGGCGAGCATCGCGAACGGAGCTCCGATGAGCATCCCGACGCGCGCTCCCAGCGGAATCGGGACAGCGCCCGCATACAGACTGGCCACGAACGCGATCACCACCAGTGCGAGCTGGATCGCGGCCATCGGCACCGCCGACGACGCTACCTCGGCGACGACGAGGTGCCACGATGAGATCGGGAGTGTCTTGAGCATCGGCAGGTGCAGCATGTCGTGACGGAGATCGTTGCGAATCAGGCGGCCGCCGAAGATCAGCAGCATCGCGCCGAACGCGACCGCCGCGGCGGCGATGAACAGGGCCGGATCGCGCGCACCGTCCGAAGCCGCCATGCCGAGCACGATCGCCATCGTCGCCGGCGCGATGAGGACGCGAAGCTCCATCGTCCGCCGCAGGCAGAGCATGTTCTTCCAGACGATCGCCAGCGCCGGATGCCCCGCGGTCGCGAGACGGATCGTCCCCACCGCTCGCGTCGGCGTGCTGAGTCCCTTCGACGATCGGCGCGCGCTCGCGGCATCGGCGCGCCGCGAGCGCTCGAGCGACGCCTCGATCGCCGCGTCCTCGAACGCGCGATCGACGCGGAAGATCCAGACCGCGTGCGCGACGAGCATCCCCAGCGCCGGCAGCATCGCGATCGACCAGGCGCGTGCGCTCGGCGCGAACGTCGGCGCGACGATCAGATGAAACGGATAGAGCGCGATCGACGCCGGTGGGCGCGAGAAGACGTCACTCAGGATCACGAAGAAGCTCCCGACGTCGTCGGCGAGCCGAAGCTTCGCGAGATTCAACGCCGCGCCGGCGACGAGCAGGATCACGACCGCCGAGAACGCGGCGATCGACCACAGGTTGCGCTTCGCCCCGCTGCGTCCGTGCTCGCGCCACGCCGAACGCACCAGCGCCGCGGCCAGCCGATGGAGACTCAGCGTCGAGAAGAGCACCCAGATGCCGATCGCCCGCAGGGGCGCCGGGAGCGCGGTCCCGCCACGGCGCAGCACGAACACCCAGATCAGCGCATTGATCACGACCGCGACCTGCGCGCGATAGAGCTTGTAACCGATCAGCGCGCGTCGCGACAACGGCGCCGGAAAGAGCAGCGACAGCTCCGCCTCGGTGAACGCGAGCGCGAGCGTGTCCGATCCGAATACCCACGCGCCGGAAAGCGTGATCACGAGCAACAGCGTCGCGATCGTCTCGCCCGGACGGTTGAGAAAGATCTCGCCAAGGCCGACGCGGCTTGGACGGATCAGGAACGCCCAGATGTAGAACGCCGCGACGACGAGCGCGATGCCGTAGCGCGGATTGCGCGCCCGCTTGAGCTGATAGAGGAGCCGGTTGCGTGCGCTGTGCGAGACCAGATACAGGAACGCGCTCACGGCGCCCCCGAGGTCGCGTCTCCGGTGAGCGAGAGAAACATGTCCTCGAGCGACCGGCCGGCCAGGTCGGGATGCTGCGCGATGATCTCGTCGATCGTGCCGAACGCGACGCCTTGGCCGCGCCGCACGACGAGCAGCTTCGTGCACAGCTCCTCGACGAGATTGAGCAGGTGCGAGCTGAGGATCACCGCCGCGCCGCGCTCGGCGCGCGACGCAATCGTCTCGCGCATTCGGCGCATCCCGCCGGGATCGAGGCCCGTGAGCGGCTCGTCGAGGATGAGCACCGACGGATCGTGCAGCAGTCCGCAGGCGATCGCGAGCTTCTGGCGCATGCCGCGCGACAGCTCGCTCGGCAGCGCGCGCCGCTTCTCGGCCAGCTCGAGCTCGGCGAGCAGCGGCGGCATCCGCGCCTCGACGTCGGCGACGCCGTAGAGCCGCGCGATGAAGCGCAGATGCTCCTCGACGGTGAGATAGTCGAAGAGGTGCGGTTCGTCGGGGATGAAGGCGAGCGCACGTTTCGCGGCGATCGGATCGGTGCGCATGTCGTGCCCGGCGATCGCCACGCTCCCCGACGTCGGCACGATGATGCCGGCGAGGGAGCGCAGCGTCGTCGTCTTGCCGGCGCCATTCGGGCCGACGAGCCCGAGGATCTCGCCGGCGCCGACCTCGAACGAGATCGAGCGCACGGCGGACAGATCGCCGTAGAGCTTCGTCAGCTCGCGAACGACGATCAAGCGGAGGTCATCCCTGGTGCGACACGACGGAATGATCCGACACGTTGGCCTTCCCGTTCACTCCGTCGACGGTCGCCGCGTCGCCGATCATCGACTTCTCGAGGCGGGAGTTCGTGACGCGCGACCCGCTGCCGACGATCGTGTCGACGAGCGTCGAGCCCTCGACGGTGGTGCCGGCGCCGATCGACACGTTCGGGCCGATCGTCGCGTCCTTCAGCGTCACGTCGCTCTCGATGTACACCGGATCGATGATCGTGACCCCCGCGGGCACCGCCGCCGGCCGCTGCGCGCGCCCCTTCTCGAGGATCGTGCGGTTCGTGTCGAGGAGCGTCCCCTGCTCGCCGGCGTCGTACCAGCCCTCGACGTCGATCACCTTGATCTTCGCGCCGTGGTCGATCATGTACTGGAACGCGTCGGTGAGATAGTACTCACCCTTGTTCTTCGGCTGCTTGAGCGTCCAGTCGATGCCTTCGAGCAGCAGTTGATAATTCTTTATATAGTAAAGACCAATGTTCGCCCGCTTCGAGATCGGCTCCTTGGGCTTCTCGACGATCTTCGTCATGTTGCCCTGCTCGTCGGTCACGACGACGCCGAACCGCTGGTAGTCCTCGACGGTCTTCACCCAGATGATCCCGTCGGCGTCGGTCGACCGGATCACCGAGAGATCGGCGTCGAAGATCGTGTCGACGAAGATGATGAACACCGGCTGATCGATGTAGTCGCGCGCCAGCGCCACCGCGCCCGCGGTCCCGTCCTGCACCTTCTGCTCGATGAACACCGAGTCGAAGTCGTAGTGCGCGCGCGCGTACGCCTCGACCTTGTCCTTGAGATGGCCGGTGATGTACACGACCTGCTGCACGTCGCCGAGCCGCTCCAGATCTTCCATGATGTAGTCGATCACCGGCTTCCCGGCGATCTTCAGCATCGGCTTCGGCGTGATGTGCGTGTGCGGCCGCAGCCGCGTGCCCTTCCCCGCGAGCGGGATGATGACCTTCATGCAATCCTCGAAGTGGTCACGGCGCGCTCGTCCCCTCGCGCCCGTAACGGTCCTTGATGCGCACGACATCGTCGAGGTGCGGAGTCGACACCTCGAGAATGTCGCAATCGGTCACGGCTTCCATCTGGTGAATCGTGCCCGGCGTCACATGATACGCCTGGCCGATCTCGAGCGGCACGTCCACCGGCTGATCGTTCTCCCAGATCCGGTAGATCAGGCGCCCCGACAATAGATAGACGGTTTCGTCCTTCACGTTGTGATACTGCACGGAGAGCGCCTCGCCCGCCTTGATGTGCAGGATCTTCCCGACGTACGCCCCGGTGTGCGCCCAGATGGTCTCGTGTCCCCACGGCTTCGGCACGTGGCGAGGGTCGAACCGACCGCTCATACGGTTGGGTTTGGCATAGGCGTAAAGCTACCCGTCCTACCCCTGTTCAGCGATGGGGCGATATTGCTCGATGGACGTTCGGTACCTGACGTCGCTCAGTCCGGCATGGAGCGTGCTTCACGCAGCCGCAAATGCTCCTCGCACCACGCTACTTCCCGCGACTCGCCTCGACCATCGGGTTGTTCACCCGCTATGGGCTCAGCGACTTCGCGACGCAGCAGGGCCTCCAGGGCATCGCCCACGAGCAGGAGGAAGGCGAGGACTACTCCGGCTCTCCCGAGAAGGCCGAGGCGTTCCGCGAACGCCTCGTCGAGCTCGGGCCCGCGTACATCAAGCTCGGACAGGTCCTGTCCACCCGCCCGGACCTCCTGCCGCCGGCGTACATCGAGCAGCTCGAGCGACTCCAGGACGACGTCGCGCCGATGCCGACGATCGACGTCGTCAACATCATCGAGGACCAGCTCCAGGCGCGCTTGAGCAAACTCTTCTCGTCGTTCGATGAAGACCCGCTCGGCACCGCCAGCCTTGGACAGGTCCACGCCGCCGAGCTGCGCGACGGGCGCCCGGTCGTCGTGAAGGTGCAGCGTCCGCACATCCGAAACCTCCTCGCCGACGACATCTCGTTCTTTCACGAGCTCGCCGAGTTCCTGTCGAGCCACACGTCGGCGGGCTCGCGCGTCGACATGATCGGAATCGTCCAGCAGCTCGAGCGTGCGCTCATCGACGAGCTGGATTACCGGATCGAAGCGCGCAACATCGCGACCTTCCGTCGGATGCTCGCCGAGTTCCCGCGCATCCTCGTGCCGCGCGTGATCGAGGCGTACACCACCGAGAAGGTCCTCACCACGGAGCGCATCCGCGGGACGCGCATCGACGAGGTGTCGCCGCTCACGCGGATCGAGCACGACTTCACGCCCGTCGCCGAAGAGCTGACGCGCGCCTATCTCAAGCAGATCACGATCGACGGGCACTTCCACGCCGATCCGCACCCCGGCAACGTCTTCGTCATCCTCCCGCGCGACGAGAATCCGCCGACGCCTGCCGAGGTGAAGGCGACCGACCGCCGCCGCGTGCAGCGCCCCGCGGCGACGCCGCTCGCGCGCATCGAGAACGAAGCGCAGAGTGCCGCCGCGCCCGAGCCCCCAGACGTCGACGTGCGGCTCGCGATGATCGACTTCGGGATGACCGCGCGCCTCTCGACGACGCTGCGCGAGCACGTCGTCCGCCTGCTCCTCGACCTCGCCGACAACCGCGGCGACGACGCCGCCGAAGCGATGATCGAGATCGGCGACGAGCTCCCCGGCTTCGATCGCGAAGCCTACGTGCGCGAAGTCGCCGCGCTGATGGCGCGCAACCACGATCTCTCGATCGGCGAGCTCGATACGGGCAAGGTGCTGTACGAGCTGATCAACATCTCGTTCCAGCAGGGACTGAAGCTCCCCGCCGAGCTGACGCTGCTCGCCAAGGCGCTGTTCAACCTCGACACCGTCGCCACCGCGCTCGATCCGACGTTCAGTCCGATCCCGACGATTCGCGAGTTCGGGAATCAGATCGCCGCCGAACGCGCGAAGCGCGACCTCAACCCGCGCCGGCTGTATCAGCTCGCCACCGAGGCGAACGACCTCGTGATGGCGCTGCCGCACCGGCTCGACCTCATCACGGCGCGCCTGGCCGCGAACGACTTCGAGACGCGGATCGAAGTCCCTCAGCTCACATTGCTGATGGCCGCGCTCCAGAAGGTCGCCAACCGGATCTTCTCGGGTGTCGTGATCGCCGGCCTGCTCGTGGCCAGCGCCATGCTGATCAATGTCCGCCCCAGGCTCGGGACGGCCGGATTCGTGCTCTCCGGAGTCATCGGCCTGTGGATGGTGCTCGCGATCATGTGGACGGACCGGGACAGGTCCCGGCGGGACTAGCCTTAATCCAATTCTAATCCAGCGCGCCGTGGCCGACGCGCCGATTCGGAGCCATGATTTCGTCATGTACTCCACGTGCCTGATCTGCAAGCAATCGCTCGGCACGAACGAGGCGATCGAGCACTTTCCGGTCGGACGGCGCCTCGCATTCGACTCGACGAAGGGCCGCCTCTGGGTCGTCTGCCACCACTGCGGACGCTGGAACCTGTCCCCGCTCGAGGAACGCTGGGAAGCGATCGAGGAGTGCGAGCGTGCCTTCCGTGACACGCTCGTCCGCGTCTCCACCGACAACATCGGCCTCGCCAAGCTCCGCGAAGGGCTCGAGCTGATTCGCATCGGCGCTCCGCTGCGCCCGGAGTTCGCCGCCTGGCGCTATGGCCGCAACTTCGGCCAGCGCCGTCGCCGGACCCACTTCGTCGCAGGAGCCGGCGTCGCCGCCGCGGCGGTCGCCGGCATCGCCCTCGGTCCCACGCTCGCGCCCGCCCTCACCGCGGGCGCGTTGTCGATCGTGATCTTCCCCGGCCTCACGACGGTCATGGGGGTGATCCCGATGGTCGGCGTCCTCGCCGCGCGCGACTACGTGCAGTACGACCGCGTCGTCGCCCGCGTCGCGCACGACCGGCGGATTCTCACGGTGCGCGCCAAGCACCTCGGCTCGGCGCAGCTCCAGGTGGGATCCCAGAGCGATACGCCGCGTCTCGCCGTGCAGCACGACCTCGGCTGGGCGGAGTTCGAGGGCGCGGCGGCGATTCAGACGACCGGCGTCCTGATCTCCGGCGCGAACCGCTTCGGCGCGAGCGACGCCCACGTCCACGATGCGGTCACCCAGATCGAGCGCGCCGGCGACGCCGCGAACTTCCTCGCCACCGCCGCGACGCGCAACAACTGGCGGAGTGGACGCCTCCTCTCGCTCGTCAACGACTACCGCGGCCTTGGCGCGATGCGCCTCTCCGGCACCGAGCGCCTCGCGCTCGAGATGGCCGTCCACGAAGAGAACGAACGCCGCGCCCTCGAAGGCGAGCTCGCCGTCCTCGAAGCCGCGTGGCGCGATGCCGAGGAGATCGCGCAGATCGCGGACGATGATCTGACGCCGCCGAAACTGTACGAATGAGAGAATCGGGAATCGCGGATCGGGGCTCGGACCGTCAAGCACTCGAACCCCGATCCCCGCCCCCCGCTTCTCATGACGACAACGGCGCCTCCGGCTGCTCGTACTCGCCGGTGAACCGCTCGTCACCAAAGCACCCTTCCACCGCTTCGAGCAGCACCGACGGCGTGATCGGCTTCACGAGAATCGACGCTGCTCCGAACGAGCGGGGATCGACGAACTCCACCGACCCGGGATGCGCGGTCATCGCGACGACGCAGATGTCGCGCGTCGTCGCCACGGCGCGGAAGGCGCGCGCCACTTCGATCCCGTGGCCATCCGGCAGCACCAGGTCGAGCACGACGACGTCGAGTGGATCGGCGAGCACCGAGCGCATCGCCGCGAGCGCGCCGGTCGCTTCCTTCACCAGATAGCCGGCGCCCTCGAGCACCGCGCATATCTCGCGACGAAAATCGTCGTCGTCGTCCACGACGAGCACGCGGCGAGGCGGATCGACCGGACCCGTCCTTGAATAGCCCATGCTGCGGGCTCATGCAAATTGCGCGCACAACAGAGACGAAGGGACCCTATCGATTCCTTCGCGTTAATTTGAAGAGGACATGTCTTCCCTCCTCAATCGCGCGGCCCTCCTCCTGGCTGTGGCCACGCCCGCTCTCTTCGCACAGTCGCCCCGCGCCGCCATCCTGCCGACGGTGCGCGTCTCCCTTCGCATCGACAGCACGCGCACCGCGCAGTTCAGCGCCACCGGCTTCGAGCTTCGCGTCGCCGACGACGCCCAGGTCGCGCTCACCCGCGCCGTCGATGCGGCGACGCCGCAGCTCGTCTCGCTCGCCGCGTCGCGCACGGTCGTGCCGAGCGTCGTCGTCGAGGTGAGCGATTCGCTCGCCGCGCCGGTGATGATTCTCCGGCTCTCCGGCGTGACCATCGCGTCGCAGCGCGTCGCACTGTCGAACGCGCGGACGCAGCTCGAGCAGCAGCGCATCGCGCAGCAGGAAGCGCTGTCGTCGCTCACCTCCGATTCGCAGGAAGCGGAGCGTCAGCTCGCCACCGCGGAAGAGCTCGGAAAGACTCGCGTGAATACCCGTCAGGAGCTCGCGCGGGCGCGCGATCGCGCGCAGGATCTCAAGCAGCGGCTCGAGCTCCTGCGGCAGCGATTGGCGCTCGTCAATCACCAGCTCGAATCCGCCGGCGCGCTCGACGAGAGCATCGTGCTGCGCTTCCAGCATATGGAGGTCGAAAGCCGCGACGGTGCGAGCCGGGCGGCCGTCGATTTCGCGGCGAAGCAGCCCAGCGGCCACCGCCGCTAGTCGACGCTCGAATGAAGAAAGCCCCGGCGCATGCACTCATGCGCCGGGGCTTTCCCGTCTCAGCAGCGTTCGACCTTACGGCACCAGTGCCGGCTTCTTCGATTGCGGGTTCTTCACGTACACGTCGAACCAGGCGATCCAGCGCGCCCACTGATCGAGGTCCGTCTCGCGCGTCGCCGGACCGTGATCCTCGTACGGGTACATGAACAGCGACGCCTGCTTTCCGTTGCCCTGGAGCGCCTGCATCATGCGGATCGACGAGATCGGATCCGTGCCGACGTTCTGATCCTCGAGCGAGTGATACATGAGCAGCGCGCCGCTCAGACGATCCGCGACCATGAACGGCGACATGTCGAGGTACGTATCCTTCGCCTCCCAGAACGTGCGACGCTCGTTCTGGAAGTTGAACGGCGTCAGCGTGCGGTTGTACATGCCGTCGCCGGCGATGCCCGCCTTGAAGTACGGCGTGTGCGTCATCGCGTTCACGGTGCTGAACGCGCCGTAGCTGTGGCCGCCGATGCCAAGGCGATCGCGATCGAGGTAGCCGGCCTTCTCCACCGCGTCGATCGTGAGATCGAGATCCTCACGCAGCTCGTCGATGTAGTGATCGTTCATGCGGCCGGTCGGGCCGACGATCGGGATGTCCACCGGCTGGATCACGACGTAGCCCTGCGTCACCCAGATCTCCGGGCTCCGCGCGCCGACATTCGCGAACGTGTTGATGTTCGTCGTGCGGCGGCGCTGATCGTACTCCTGCTGCGTCGAGAACTCCGTCGGGTAGAACCAGATGATGCCTGGGAGACGCGTGCCTTCGCGGTAGTCCTTCGGCAGCGTGACGTCGATGTAGAACTTGTAATTGTCGCGCGGGCGCGTGACGAGCAGGCGCTTGCGGATCGCCTGCGTCACTTCCGGCGCGAAGTCGACGTTTTTCGTCAGCTTCGTCTCGGCGCCGCTCTTCATGTCGTGCACGTACGAGTCGGCGACCATCGACGGCGACTGCCTGGTGATGATGACCTTGCTGTAGTCGTCGTCGAGCGGCGCGACGACGTCTTCCGCCACGTCGCCCTTGCCCTCGAACAGGCGCGTCTTCTGGCCCGTCTCGAAGTCCACGCGATCGACGAAGTTGTGCGGCGCCTGCTTCGTCCAATCCGGGAAGTACTTCGTGCCCTCGAGGTAGACGCTCTTGCCGTCGGTGCCGACGAGCACCACCGGCGCGCCGTTCGGACCGCGCTTCGTCTGGAGCGCGCCCGGAGCGGCGAAGAACGCCGAATCGCTCTGCGCGTTGCCGCGACCACCGGCCGCCGCGCCGCCGCGACCGCCGCGGTTCACCGCGATCGTCGCGCCCTTCGCGATCTCGTAGTGCTTGCTCGGATCGGCGAGGCGCACGGCGTACAGATCATTCCCTTCCTGCACGAACAGCGTCTTGCCGTCGGCGCTGAACTCGGCCGACGTCATGCGGCTGTTCGCTTCGTAGAGCTGCTTCACGTCGCCCGCGCCGAACGGCGCCGACCACACGAAGAGGCGATCCTTCCGGTTCGCCGCCGCGCCCGCCGGGGCGCCACGACCACCGCGACCCGCCGCCGCGTTGTTGCCGCGCGCACCCGCCGGAGCCGGCTCCGACTGGAGGTACACGAGCCCCGAGCCGACCGGGTTCCACTGGAGGTTGCGCTTGCCCGTGTCCGACTGCGCCGCACCACGGCCGCCGAAGCCCGGGCCGCCGGCGAACGCCGTCGTGTCGTTCGCGCCGCCGGTGCCTTCACGCAGCACCGTCTTCGCGAGCTCCGGCACGAGCACCTTGCCCGTCGCGTCCCACAGCTGCTCGACCGTGCCGAAGTTGGCGACCGGCACGAGGTACGAATACGGCTTCTGCTGGAGCGTGACGCGGAAGTACTGGCCGTCCGGCGACGCGTCGACGTTCGTGATCAGCGACGGCGCGCCGATCTTCTTCACGGCCTTCGACTTCACGTCGATCAGCGCGAGCTGGCCGAGCGTATAGTAGTCGAGAAGGTCCTTCTCGAACTGATCGCGGAGCAGGCTCGCGTAGTTGCGGTTCTGGAGCACCTTGCCCGCTTCGCTCGTGCGGACGAGCGGACCCGTCTCGACCGGCGGACGCTTCGGCTCGGCGCCGCGATTGTCGGGGAGCACGACGACGACGACGTTCTTGCCGTCGGCCGTCCAGTCGATCGTCGTCACGCGCGTCGCGAGCAACGGCGTCTTCGCGGTGAGCAGCGTCGACTTGCCCGACGCCACGTCGGCGACGTACACGTCGGTCCGCGCGTCGAACGACGCGATGTAGGCGATGCTCTTTCCGTCGGGCGACCATGTCGCGCCATTCACCATCGCGCCCTTCGGCGTCTCGATGGTGCGCGACCCGCCGTTCGCATCGAGCAGCGTCAGGCCGACGGCGCCGCGCGTCGTGAGCGCACGCGCACGGTTCGCCTTCATGTCGATCTCGACGCCGCCCAGACGGTAATGCGGCTTGCCGAACATCTCGATCGTGCCAAGGCCTTCCGTCTCGTTCTTCAGGAAGTACTTGTGATCGGGACTCGGGTTGGTGAACGACACATTGTTCCGCGGCGCGGAGACGATCCGCTCGACGATCTCGGGCGGCTTGACGTACGTCTCCTTGGCGAGGACTTCCTTCGGATTCCACCCCTGCTGCACGACGTTCTGCGCGCCGAGCGGCAGAACGAACACGGCAAGGCCGGCCACGCCGGACCCGACGCGTCGGAAGGTGGGGAAAATAGCGGTCATAGCGAACTCCAGGAGGGGTATAGGGCTACCTGAGGTATACGATATACGCCGGGACGATGTTGGGTAGGATCGGGGGTCGGGAGACGGGGATCGAGGAGGACGGGGAACGAGAAACGGGGAACGAGAGCCGTCCTTCAAGCTCCCGTTCCCCGTGCCTCGTATCCCGTTCCCAGAACGAGTCTAGCGCTGCCCCATCATCCTCGACCTGAGCGTCGCCAACCGCCGCCGGACCGAGCCGTCCAGCACCGTGTCGCCCACCCGCACGACCACGCCGCCGAGGATCGCTTCGTTCACGAAGAAGTGCGGCACGACGTCCTTGCCGAATGCACGCGAGAGCTGCTGCGTGATCACCGTCTGGTCGTTCGCATCCGGCTCGCGCGCCACCGTCACCGACGCGTGGACGCGGCCTTCGACTTCGTCCACCAGGTCGCGATAGGCGCCGGCGATCTCGGGGATCAGCATCTGGCGACGATTGCGCACGAGCGTCTGGAGGAAGAGCACGAACGTCTTCGGCATCGACGTGCCGTAGGCCTTCGCGACGATCTCGTTCTTTTGCTTCATGCTCACGCGCGGCGACTCGAGGAACACGCGCAGGCGGCGGTCGGACTCGACCGCGTTCGCGACGGCATCCATCATGTCGCCCCAGCCGCGGAGATCGTTCGCCTTCCGCGCCAGCTCGAGCAGCGCCTCGGCGTAGTTCCGCGCGATCGTCGGCTCGCGCATTACTGCGTGACCTTGAGCGTGCCGAGCTGCGAGAGATAGCCCTCGACGAGCTTGCGGTTGTTGTCCGAGTGGAGATTCTGCTCGATCACCTTGCTCGCGCCGGCGAGCGCGAGCTCGACGGCTTCCTTGCGCAGGTCGGCGATCGCGCGGTTCTTCTCCGTCTCGATCTCGCGCCGCGCGCGCTCGAGCATCGCCTGCTGCTCCTGGCGCGTCTCCTCGAGCATGTCGGCGCGCACCTTCTCACCAACGCCGCGCGCGTCCGTGATCACCTTCTGCGCTTCGCCGCGGGCCGCCTCGATCTGCGCCTGGTGCTCGCGAAGGAGCTGCGCGGCCGCCTCGCGGTCACGCTTCGCGCCGTCGATCGCTTCCTCGAGCGCCTTCTCGCGGGCCTCGACGGCCGCCGTGATCGGGCCGAACGCGAACTTCGAGAGGATGAAGTAGAGGAGGACGAAGATGAGCAGCGTCCAGAACATCAGGTTGAACTGGATGCTCATCAGGCCGCCGCCGCCGGCGGCGTGTTCCCCGCCTTCCTGCGCGAACGCAGCGGCCGGGGCAAGGATCAATGCGACGAACGTCGAAAGCGTGCGCATGGAAAATTCTCGAAAGGGAGAGGCGTTCGGGTGCCCCCGGGGGCACCCGAACGATCTATTAGAACTTGAGCTGAATGAGCAGGCAGACGACGACCGCGAACAGCGCGACGCCTTCGATGAACGCCGACAGAATCAGCGCGCCCGTCTGAATCGTACCCGCGATCTCCGGCTGACGCGCCATGCCTTCGGTCGCGCCCGCGCCGATCTTGCCGATGCCGAGGCCGGCACCGATCGCCGCCAGACCGGCGCCGATCGCGGCACCCGTCATGGCCCAAGCGCCCTGGTATTCCTTCGTGTAGCCGACGGCAGCCTGGAGGAGGGGAAGAATAGCCATTGTCGTTCTCCAAAGAACACGTACGTGAGACATCATGCGCTCCGCACCGATCGCGCCGACCACTCGCGAAGGACGCTGCCTGTCACCGAGTCCCCCGGGGGCTCAACAGGCTTCACCAGGCACTCGCCTGGCTACGGTCGACGCGAGTGGAGCATTCTCGCATCGATAAACTGCCATCCAGCAGGGCGGCGAAGCCGCCCGATCCAGCAGCGCGGCGCAACGCGCCGCGCGAACATGCCCTTAATGGTGCGCGCTGCGGATCTGACCGATGAACACCGCGGCGAGCAGCGAGAAGATGAACGCCTGGATGAACGCGACCATGAACTCGAGGCCCATGATGAACAGCGCCATCGGGATCGCGCCGAACACCGCCGCGACGCCGAACATGAAGATGAGGCCGATCAGCGCCAGCACGATCACGTGCCCCGCCATCATGTTCGCGAACAGACGGATCGTCAGCGCGAACGGCTTCGTGAACTTGCCGATCAATTCCACCGGCGTCAGGATCACGGTCAGCGGAAGCTTCAGCCCCAGCGGCATGTCGTGCGGCCAGTAGATGATCGTGCCCAGGTAACCCGCGCCGAGCGCGCGCATGCCCGCCACTTCCACGACCACGAACGTGATCAGGGCCAGCGTCAGCGTCACCGCGATGTTGCCCGTCGGCGTCGAGCCCCAGGGGACCAGACCGATCAGGTTGCACACCGCGATGAAGAAGAAGAGCGTCAGGCAGAACGGCGCGTACTTCTCACCGCCGTGCCCGCCGAGCACCGGCATGTAGATCTCGTTGCGCAGATAGAGGATCAGCGCCTCCATCCCGGCGCCGAAGCCCTTCGGACGGCCGATCTCCTTCGAGTGCCGCTTGTGCGACGCCGCCACGCCGAGCAGCAGCGCGAGCACCAGCACCGCCGACAGCATCAGGAAGAAGACGTGCTTCGTGATCGTGACGTCCAGCTCCTTCCCGCCGACGTGGAGCTTCCACTCGGGAAACTCGGCTTCGCACGCCCACTCGCCCAGACCCTTGTAGCACGGATAGTCGATCGCGCGCGAATCCGTGATGTGCGGCATGATGATGTCCGCCGGACCGAGGTGCTTCGTCAACGGCGCGCTGGGATCGTGATTCTCCTGCGCGCGAATCGGCGCCGCGAAGCCCACCAGGGCGACGCACAGAATCGAGAACAGCGAACGCAGTTTCATCATTTGATCAACAGAGGTTCGATCACGCTCGAAAGAAAGAAAAATGCGGCGAGGCTGATCAGCGCAGCCGTCGGCGGCATCTTGACCACGAATATCACAAGTAGGGCGTAGACGAGCAGCCCCATGAAACGGATGAGCGCGCCAAGCCCCATCCGCGCCACCACACTCCCCGACTGCCCCACCACCCGGCCGAGCGAGAACGCCGCGAGCTGCAGCACGATCGCGACCACTCCACTCGTCCAGATCGCCGCCGCGTCGCCGGGACCGCGGAACACGAACGACAGCAGCGTCCCCGCGATCACCACCACTCCGACGAGAAGCAGCGTCTGCCGAACAACGAGCGCTCTCATCGCGGTTCTCCACTCCGGCCTTCACGTGCTGCACGCTCTTCACGTGCCGCGCGCCGACGGGCGTCGTCGCGCTTCTGTGCATCCATCGCCTTGCGGTAGATCGAGAAGAAGCCCCCCGCCGCGCCCGCGAACACACACACGAGCAGCAGCCAGGGCGACGTCCCCAACCGGCGGTCCAGCCAGATGCCGATGCCGGTGAAGATGACCAGGGTCAGCGCGAACTGAATTCCGAGCCCGGCGAGGTCACTTCCCCCCATGCCACCACTCGGCCGATTCAATTCCGACATATCCACTCCCCCTTCCCGTCTTCGCGGGGAAAGCTAGCCGCTTGTGAAATTTTTCGCAAAGTCTTGTGAAATTTTTCCCAAGCCCGAAAAATATCCGTTTTTTACCCAAAAACCGAACATCAGCCGAAGAAACCACCAAGTGATCTAAATCTCAGATCTGCCGATACTTTGGCTGTTACGGTTCACGTTGACTGTTCGTCTCACGGTTGATAAGTTCTCAACCGCATGATTTGTGAGCGGCCGCGCGCTCACCTCATGCAACCCGACCCGCCGATTCGGGACCATGAACACTCGTCTGATCATCTCACTCCTCTGTGCCGGTGCCCTCGCCTTTGCGTGCGGGCCCCGCTCCGAAGCGCCCACCACTCTCGCCAGCGCGCTTCCCCTCCACGCCAAAGACGTCAAGGCGGCCCTCTCTCCGGTGACGCGGAAAAGCAACACCGCCCCGAAGGCCGACGCCAGGATCGACTCCCGGCTCGACGTCTCCGTCGCCAGCACCGACATCCATCTCGCCCTCGACGTGCGCAACGTCGGCGGCAAGCACGCCGAGATCAATTTCCCCAGCGGACAGACCTACGACTTCGTCGTCGTCGACTCCGTCGGCAAGGAAGTCTGGCGCTGGTCCCGTCGGCACATCTTCACCCAGGGCGCCCAGAACAAGACCCTCGGCGCCGGCGAGTCGATGGAAGTCGCCGAGACCTGGAAGCAGGTCAAGCCCGGCCGCTACACCGCCATCGCCACCCTCCGCTCCAGCAACTTCCCCGTCGAGCAGCGCGTCGATTTCGTGATGCACTGAGCGCTCGCCCGACCGGAAGCTCCAGCAATCGAACGGCCGCCACGCGCGGCCGTTTTGCTTTTTCCTTACCCGCTTCGCTGGCCCCCCGCGTGCACCACGTTCCAGCGCCTGTTAGAATCAGGACGAGTAGAGCGATGCAGGGCTGATTGGACCGCGATTCCAGGAGCCGAACCGGGTGGCGACACGACAGCAGCCGATCGACGATACGAAGGACGTCGAGCTTCTCGACCAACTCGCCCGCGCCCGCAGGGCGCTCGCCGAACAGATCGGCCGCCGCATCGTCGGACAGCACAAGATCGTCGACGACCTCGTCGCCGCTCTCCTCGCCGGCGGACACGTCCTCCTCGTCGGCGTCCCCGGTCTCGCGAAGACGCTCCTCGTCCAGACGGTCGCGCAGGCGCTCGACCTGAGCTTCTCGCGCGTCCAGTTCACGCCGGACCTCATGCCGAGCGACATCACCGGCACCGAGCTCCTCGAGGAAGATCACACCACCGGACGCCGCGTATTCAAGTTTGCGAAAGGCCCGATCTTCGCCAACGTCGTCCTCGCCGACGAGATCAACCGCGCCCCACCGAAGACGCAGGCCGCGCTCCTCCAGGCAATGCAGGAGCACGCCGTCACCGCCGCCGGACAGACGCACCGTCTGCCCGAGCCGTTCTTCGTCCTCGCCACGCAGAATCCGATCGAACAGGAAGGCACCTACCCGCTGCCCGAAGCGCAGCTCGATCGCTTCATGATGCAGCTCACGGTCGGCTATCCGACGCGTGAGGAAGAGGAGCAGATCGTCTCGGCGACGACGAGCGACCGCTCGGTCGAGATCAAGCCGATGCTCGACGCCGATCAGCTCCTGGCGCTCCAGCATCTCGTGCGCCGCCTGCCGGCGCCGCCGAGCGTCGTCAGCTACGCCGTGAAGCTCGCCCGCTCGACGCGTCCGTCGGCGGAGGAAGCGACGCCGCTCGTCAGGAAGTACGTGAGCGGGGGCGCCGGCCCGCGCGCCTCGCAGTATCTCATCCTCGGCGCCAAGGCGCGCGCGGCGATGGACGGCCGCGCCGTCCCCGACCTCGAGGACGTCAACGCGATGGCGGTGCCGGTGCTCAGCCACCGCGTCGTCGTCAACTTCCAGGCCGAAGCCGAAGGGATGTCGTCGGAGAAGCTCGTCACGGTCCCCTCGCGTCCGTAGGAGAATCATAATGAGCAATCTCGTAAAGCGGTGGTCGCGTCTCGCGGCCGCCGCTCTGTTCATGTGCGCCGGCGCGCTGCACGCGCAGTCGGACGAGCAGGCCGCGTACCTCGCGCTGCTCCACATCCCCATCGGCGGCCTCGCGCCTCTTCCGGTCGACGGCGGCCTCTCCCTTCGCTACGGACACGTCGGCGAAGGAAGCCTCAACAACGAGATGAACAACCTCGCCGGCACGCTCGCGATCATCCTCCCCGACGGTGAGACGATGCTCGCGGTCACGCTCGGCGGCTACGACGAGCGGTGCCCCGACGCCGAGTGCGACTGGAAGTTCATGGGCGGCGTCGGCATCGCGCACGGATTCTACTCGCGGCACCTCGGCGCGCCGACGAGCGGCGGAACGCTCGACGTCGGACTCGACGGCGAGCTCGGATGGGGCTCGAAGACCTTCGGGACGTCGTGGTGGGGCGGGCGCATCGGCCTCCCGGCGTCGGTGACCTTCTCCACCGGCTTCACCGGCGTCCGCGTCAAACCCTATCTCACCCCGAGCGTCGCCTACGGCCACGCGCACCTCGATCTCGACGTCGGTCCGTCGAATCTCGACCGCGGCTTCGGCGCGGTGCGGCCGATGATCGGCGGAGGACTCGAGCTCGCGAGCGCCGGCGGTGGTGTTCGCGCCACCTTCGGCTTCACCCGCATCGCCGTCAGCGACGGCAAGACCGGCTTCGGCGCGTCGCTGAGCGTGAGGCCGTAGTTCAAACGACCCGGGCGAGGATTTCTTAATTCCGCCCGGGTGCGCGCGAGCTCGAGTGTCGCTCGAGCATGGCACTCTCCTTCCACGCGCGCGCCATCGTGCCCGCGCTCGCGATCCTGTGCGTCGCCGCCCTCGCCGGGTGCAACGTCACCAGCTCGACGAACGTCGACTCGACGCCCTACTTCACGTACACCACCGATCCCGCTCTCGCCGACTCGATCGTCGTCGTGGCCGGCTCGGTGATCCCCGTGCGCGTGAAGATCACCCACGCCGGCACCGCCGCCGCATACCTCGGCATCGCCTGGTCGGCCACCGGCGGCAACAGCCGCGTCGCCGACACGTCGTCGACTACCGATTCACTCGGCTACGCCTTCGCGCATTGGGTCGTTCGCGATTCGCTCGGCGACAACACGCTGACGCTCACGACCCTCGACGGCACGCGCACGTTCTACGCACGCACGATCGCCGGCGCGCCGTCGAGCATCGTCCGCGCCGGCGCCGATTCGATGAGCGTCGCCGTCGGCAGCGCGACGCCGCTCGCCGTGCAGATCCTCGACGCGCACGGCAATGCCGTGCCGAATGCGTCGGTGCAGTGGAGCACGAGCGCCGGGCTGCTCAACGCCGTGACGTCGTCGTCCGATGCGAATGGCCGCGCGCAGATCACCTTCACCGCGCCGGTCGCGGGTACTTACTCTGTGACCGCGATGCTCGCCGATCGCGCGACCGTCACCTTCACGATCACCGCAAGCTAGATGCTGAGATGCAACGAGGATCCCAGGATCATGGTAAATCCCGGGATCGTCTTTCAACGCACCGGCGTTCGCTGAAAGAACCGACGGAGCGACCGCGACGCCGGTTGCGCGGCCTGCCTCGATAGCGGCTGGTCAGCGTTGAGCGCGAGCGCCTGGCTTCGTACGGTGTCCACCGTCGTCGCCAGCACCGGCTCGGCGTGGCGACGGATCGCCAGGTAGCGCGCGAAGCTCGTCCGCGCGATCTCCGTGTCGCCGAGCCGCGCGGCGATCTGCGCTTCTTCACGGCGGATCGTCGCGAGATAGCGCGGCCAGCCCGTCATGTACGAGCGGCGGCGGAACGCGGCGAGCGCGGCGCGCTGGTTCCCCATCGTCTCGTAGAGATGCGCGAGGACGATGTTCGCGTACGTCGACGCATCGCTCACCGCGGGACCGGAGAGCATCAGCGAATCGAGCGACGCGATCTTCTCCGCCGCGTCGGGCTGCTTCGCGATGACCGCGTACTGCGCCTCGAGGATCAGCGCGCACGCCCGCTGGCTCGCGCTCACCGGGATCGGCTGCCGCGGCACGCGCGCCGCGCGGAGGCGCGCGATCGTCTGCTTCGCCGTCGTCGTGCGCCCCTGCCTCAATCGCCACTGCTCTTCGACGCACGCGTCGGCAAGCTGCACGCTGCGCGCGTCGAGATTCTGATCGAGGGGCGCATCCACGCTCGACGCGATCGAGTCCGCCGCGGCGCTCGCCGCCGCGCGATCGCCTTCGCCGTACAGCGCATCGAGCACGCGCAGGCGCAGATGCGCGTGCGACGCCGGCTGCGCTTCGTGGATCTGCTCGGTGAGCCGCAGCGCCACCGTCGGCCGGCCTTCATTGAGCGCCAGCGTGTGCTGCGCCATCAGCGCGTCGTACACACCGGCGACGTTCGCCGCGCGCTGCGCGAGCAGCCGCGCCGCCGTCTCGCCGTCGTCCAGGCCCACGGCGTCGTTGAGGCTCGACATCGCGATCGAGCGCAGGCTCTCTTCGTTCATCGATCCGAGCGAACCGCGAACCTTGCGCAGCTCCGTCGAATCGCCGAGCGCCAGCGCGACGCGCCAGCGCAGGAATCCGGAGAGCGGACCGACCGAATCGCGCAGCATCTTCGGCGACGCGATCCGGCGCAGCAGCGTCGTGTCGTTCTGGCGCGCCGCGAGCATGATCAACAGACGCCGCGTCGGCTGATGCCCCGGGTCGAGCTCGAGCGCCTTGAGCAGCGTCGCCTTCGCCTGCACGTGCGCGTCGCCCATGCCGACCACCGCGCCGACGCGCACCAGACGCTCGCCCAGCTCGTACCACACGTCGGCACGATCGGGCGCGACGGCGACCGCGTGCTCCCACGCCGCGACCTGCTCCGACTCGAGCGACGGCGCCGGATAGCGCGGCCCCGCGAATGCCGTGAGGTGCGCGCGATCCCGCTCGTTCAGCATTCCGCGATTCGCCCACGCGAGCGACAGCGCGCGGTCGTGCTGCTCGGCGTCGTTCTGCCGGTCGGCGGAGAGCGCGAGCTGGAGCGCGGCGAGCGCGAACGTCGAGTCGCGCGTCAGCGCGCGCTCGTAGAGCGGGATCGCGCTCGCGTAGTCGCCGCGGCGATATGCCGCCTGTCCCTCGAGAAAATCGTGCAGCGCCGCGAGCGACGGCGTCAGGCGATCGTTCAACCGATCTCCCTCGCCGGCATTCGACGCGAGCAGCCGCGCCGCGAGCCGATTCACGAGCGTCGTGATGCTGTCCGCCGGCCCCTCGACGTTCGCCTGCGCGGTCTGCTCCCCCGTCTCCACCGAGAGGATCGACGCCGAGATGATCACCTTCTCCGCGCTGCCGACGACGCTGCCGGTGATCACCCGTCCCGCCCCGAGCCGGCCGGCGAGACTCACCGCCGAGCGCTGCGGCGTGTCCGCGCCGCGTCCGCCCGTGGAGCTCAGCGCGCGCAGCACGAGTCCCGGGTCGACTGCGCGCGCCGCGCTGTCGTCGGCGAGCCGAGTGGAGAGGAGCTCGACCATCCCTTCGCGCAGATAGGCGAGCGACTGATCGGCACCGGAGACGCGGAACGGCGCGACGACGATCGGCTTCGCGGCGCTCGGCACCGACCGCCCGCGCTGCGCGCGAACTCCCCACGCGACCACCGCGACGATCAGCGCGGCGACGGCACCGAACGTCGCCGGACGCCGCCACCATCTCTTCCGCGGCGGCGCGACCGTGGGCGCATCCTCCGGCACGTCTTCCTGCACCACCGCCGGCGGCACGCTCGGCGCCGGAACCCGCTCGCGCGGCTCGTCGACGATCGTCGCATCCAACTCGACACTCGACGGCGTGTCGGTCGCGTTCCGCAGTTCGGCGATCAGCTTGAGCATCGCCGTGTCCGGCTCGATCTCGAGCTGCTCGCGCAGGAGATTGGTGTAGTTCATCCCCTGCTGGATCGCGCCGGCGCGGTCGCCCGTCGCCCAAGTCGCGCGCATAAGCGCCATCGTCGCGCGACCATTGAACGGGTCGAGCGCCACCTTGCGTGTCAGCGCGCGCACCGAGCCAGGCCAGTCGCCGCGCGCCTCGGCGGCATCGGCGAGCCGCTTGCACGCCGCGGTCGCCAGACCGAGCAGGCGCGTCCGCTGCGCCGACGCCCACTGGTCGAACTCCGCGGCCGACGGGATGACCAGCCCTTCCAGGAAGGGCCCTTCATATAGAAGGAGCGCGAGCTGGTCCTCCCCGCGCGCCAGGAACGCCTCGAACTGCGCGACGTCGCTCGCCATCCGCGCCGGATTGAGGCGGACGTCGCCCCCGGCCGTGATGAACAGGTCGTCGCAGTCGAGCGCCTTTCGGATGTGATAGAGCGACTGGGTCAGCGCGTGCCGGCTCCGCTCCGGATCGCCGTCCGGCCAGAGGAGGGCCAGGATCCGGTCGCGACGGAGTCCCTCGCCGTGGACGGTGTCGGGGTTGTCTTCGATGTTTTCGAAGAGCACGTGCAGGCCGTAGATGTCGCCGGCGAGCAGCGACAGCAGGGCGAGCGAACGCCGCTGGGAGGCGGCCCCCCCCAGCTGTCCACCGTCCGCCCGTCGGACGGCAACGCCGCCAAGAGTCCGAAGCTGAAGCATCAAATCAATGGGATTCCGCTGGTCAGGCATCCTAGCACGACGCCGTACGGTCCGAAAGACCGGATTTTTCCGACACTTTGACGTTGCTGAGGATCATCTGAGGGGTCCCTGACACTGGATCCCTATGATTGGGGGCGAACGAAGTACTCACGTCCCTGCCATAAACCGTCACGTAACCCGGCCGAAGCCCCTCAGTGTCGAGTAAACAATTGACGAAAATTGATCTGTACGGCGGGACTGTCTGATGGCACGGTCGCTCTTCCCCCTCCGAGCCGGCCTTGCACGGTCGCGCCCGCAACCTTCGGTCGCACCAATCGCGGCGATCGGCGGCGGTGCGCGAGTGGTGTTGTACACCACATCCGACTGTTGGCGCGGCGCGAGCGTGAGCTATGTCGGGATCGCCGCGGCGCTCGAGGCCCACGGCTTCGAGCCGCACGTCGTCGCGACCCATGGCGACGTCGCGG
>CBHWBX010000003.1:0-29831 GCA_966111935.1 uncultured Gemmatimonadaceae bacterium | reverse complement strand
GCTGATAGCCCTCGGCACCCTGACGCAGCAGGCTGTCGGCGGGATCGACACCGATCCCGAACTGAGTCCCCGCGATGTGCTGGTCGACGATGTCGAGCATCGTCGGCAGGATGTGGATCAGCGTCGTGCGATCGCCGGTGCGGCGGACGTACGCCTCGACGGCGTGAAAGAACCAGAGCGTCGCGTCGGCGGTGTGATAGAGGCCTTGATTGCTGCCGTCGGGGAACATGTTCGGGATGAGACCGTCGCGCACGTAGTGCGCGAATGTCCGCAGGATGAACGACGCCTCGCGCGGACGTCCGGTCATCAGCGTCAGCCCCTCGAGGCTGATCATCGTGTCGCGGCCCCAGTCGGTGAACCAGTGATAGCCGGCGATCACCGTGCGCACTTCGTTGCCCATCGCCGCCGCGCGCGTTGCATCCTGCACGCGCCCCTTCGGCGTGATGATGAACTGATCGGCGGCGAGTACCAGCTCGGCGCCGGTCTCGTCTTGACACTGCGGCAGCGCCGCATCGACGAGGCGACGCCGCCGCTCGTGTTCGTACGCCGCGACCTCGTCCGGCGCGAGCGCGAGCATGACGTCCTGCCGCTCGGCCGACGCGATCAGCGTCGCGCACTTCTCGCGCTCGATGTCGATCTCGAATCGCCCCGGCGTCCAGAGCGCACCCTTGAACTGATAGCCGCGATCCTGCTCGACGGGGAACAGCACCTCGCTGCGCGTACGCTCGTCCTCGACGTACCGATGCTCGCCTCCCGAGACGTGCAGCCACACCTCCGGAAAGTCCTCGGCGGCCGAGACGACGTAGCTCTGATCCACCGGCACGAGCGCGTAGCGTGCCGCGCCCGGCGCGAAGCGCGGATCGTTCACCGGGTCTTCGTAGCCACGGAAATGGAAGGACGGCTCGAGACGCAGGGTTACGCGCTCCGGCCCTTCCATCAGGCGATACGTGACGTGCACGGTGTTCTGCTTGTGCGGCATCACCACGCGCTTCTCGATCCGCACGTCGCCGACCTGATACTCCCACACCGGCAGCCCCGCCTCGAGCCGCACTTCGGCGACCGCGTGCTCGAACGACTCCGCTGCGCCGTCGAGGTATTCGTCGAGATGGTTGAACAGCACCGTGCGGCCGAGCGGATTCTCGAGCGCGGCGACGAGCAGTCCGTGATAGCGACGCGTCGTCACGCCGGCGAGCGTGGACGATGCGTAGCCGCCCAGGCCGTTGGTGACGATCCATTCCGTGCCCAGCAGCATCTCGCCGCGCAGTTTTGGGTCGTCGGGCAGCGGAACCCGGCGAACGACTCTATCGAGGAGACGACGTGGCATGAGACGGTCCGAGGAACGCGGCGAATTCTGCGGGAATCGTCCATCCCGCGTCGCTCTCGAGCGGGGGGACGCCCCAGCCGCCATAGCAGGGCGATTCGGTGGACAGGATCATTCGCCAGGGCGCGCGGTCGGGCGCGACGGCGAGAGGCTCGGGAAACGGATCGAGGTGCAGGCGCGGGCCGAGGTTCACGACGAGCAGACGATCGTCGCCCGCATCGCCGAAGTAGCGAATCATGAATGCATGATCGGACATCACCGCGCCGTCGACGCCGCGCCGTCGCGGCGCGCGCAGCACCGAGTCTTCACGGCGAAGCCGCAACAGGTCGCGGTGCAATGCGAGCTCGCGGCTGTGCTTCGCGCGCTCCGACCAATCGATCTTGCAGCGCAGGAACGTCTCCGGATTCGCTGGATCGTCGATGCGCGTCTGCGGATCGCGCGCTCCGAGACTGTCGAACTGCGCGACGAACTTCGAGCGCCCGTCGCGCACGAGCGCGGCGAGCTCCGGTTGATGATCGGCGAAGTAGAGAAAGGGCGCCGATGCGGCGAACTCCTGCCCCTGGAAGAGCATCGGCGTCTGCGGCGCGAGCAGGCAGAGCATCGTCAACGCGCGCCAGCGGCCGGGGCTCGTCTCCTGTTGGATGCGTCGCCCGCTGCCATTCGCGACCTGATCGTGATTCTGGAGGAACACGATGAAGCGCCGCGGATCGATGTCGAGCGCCGGACGCCCGCGGCGCTGACGCTGCCACGCGTACCACGCGCCCTGATAGAGAAACCCGTATTTCAGTGCGCTGACGAACTCCTGCGCGCGTCCGGTGTATCCGGAGAAGTAGGCTTCGTCGCGCCCCGTCGCGGCGACGCGCGCCGAATGATGGAAATCGTCGTTCCACAGCGCGTCGAGATCCTGCCCGCCATCGCCGCGTGACCGCAGCAGCATGGGCTCCTGCGGCTCGTTCTCGCCGACGACGATCGTCTCACGTCCCCGCGCCGCTCCGCGTACGGCGGCGGCAACATCGCCGATGATGTGCGCGTCCGATCGGTCGAAGATCTGCTGCGTCGCGTCGAGGCGCAGCCCGTCGAAGTGGAACTCGTCGATCCAGTAACGCGCGTTCGCCACGAACAGCTCGCGCACCGGCTCGCGATGCTCGCCGTCGAAGTTGATCGAGTCGCCCCACTCGGTCGGCCGCGTGCCGAAATAGTAGGGCGAGATCTGCGGCAGGTAGTTGCCGTCGGGACCGAAGTGATTGTAGACCACGTCGAGGATCACGCCGAGCTCGAGACGATGCGCGGCATCGACGAGCGCGCGCAGATCATCGGGCGTTCCATAGAGGTGCGACGGCGCGAACAGATTCACGCCGTCATAACCCCACCCGAAGCGTCCGGCGAAATCGGCGACGGGCATGATCTCGATCGTCGTCACGCCGACGTCCACGAGATCCGGCAACCGCTCGATCGCGGCACGATAGGTGCCCGCCTTCGTGAACGTGCCGATGTGGAGCTCGTAGAGGACTTGCTGGTCGATCGATACGCCACGCCAGTCCGCGTCGCCCCACTCGAAGGTCGACGGGTCGACGATCTCCGACGGACCGTGGGGTCCTTCGGGCTGATAGCGCGACGCCGGGTCCGGATACGCCTCGCCGGAGTCGAGTCGCAACCGATATCGCGTTCCCGGGCCGATACGTTCGATGAGGCCCGAGAAGTACCCGTTCCCCTCCGACTCGAGCGCGAATGCTCGTCCGTCCTCGGTGACGAGCTCGACCGACCGGCTTTTTGGAGCCCAGATCCGCGCGTGAGAACGAATCTGCTGCCCATTGTGACTTATGACCTCGACGCCGACGGGCAGGCGGCGCGAATTCAGGAGATTTCGATCTGGCGGAACCATGGTTAGCCGCTCTCGGCGCAGGATCGGGACCACCAAGAACCCCGTTGCTGGTAGCGCGACCGACGCGCCCGGCATAGTCTTGGCTGCGAGCCTCTCCGCCATGCCCACCGATCGCGACGAGAATTCCGAGCCCGGCCCCGCCGACGAGCCCAAGGAACAACCGACCTCGCTCTCTCCGAGCGGACTCGGCTCCGGCCTGCTCGCCCAGCAGCCGACCCCCGACGCCGACGAAGCGGTGGCGGTCGCGCGCGTCTGTCCGCAGTGCGGCGGCGAGTACGAGACCGGCGATCGCTTCTGCCCGAAGGACGGCACACCGCTGCGTCCCAAGGCCGGCGGCGACCCGCTCGTCGGCCGCGTCATTGCCGACCGCTACCTGATCCTCGCCCCGCTCGGCGAGGGCGGCATGGGCCGCGTGTATCTCGCCGAGCACGTGAAGATGAATCGGCAGTGCGCGGTGAAGGTGATGAACCCGTCGCTCATTCACGACACCGAATCACTCCAGCGATTCGCGCGTGAAGCGTCGAGCGCGGCGCGCATCCTTCATCCGAACGTCGCCGCGGTGTTCGACTACGGTGAAGCGGACAAGATCGTCTACCTCGTGATGGAGTTCGTCGACGGCGAGCCGCTGTCGGTGACTCTCGCGCGCGAAGGCGCGCTCGATCCGCGTCGCGCCGTCGACATCGCGCGTCAGATCGCCGACGGGCTGCACGCGGCACACGAGCTCGGGATCGTCCATCGCGATCTCAAGCCTGACAATGTGATCGTCGCGCGTACGAAGGCAGGGAAAGAAGTGCCGAAGGTCGTCGACTTCGGCATCGCGAAGGCGCTCACCGACTCACAGGAAGACGCCCTCACGCGCAGCGGCCTCGTGATCGGCACACCCGAGTACATGAGCCCCGAGCAGCTGCTCGGCGACCCGGGCGCGGCGCGCGCCGACATCTACAGCCTCGGCTGCATCCTCTATCAGATGCTCGCCGGCGAGCCGGCGTTCAAGGCCGACTCGCGCGAGCAGATGATCCGCCGCCGGCTGCACGAAGCGCCGCCGCACATTCGCGATCTGATCCCCGAGCTGCCGCGCCGGCTCGATACGCTGATCACGCACATGCTCGCGCGCTCGCCGAACGACCGTCTCGCGAGCGCCGCGGATGCGCGCGACACGCTCGATCCCGCGCTGCTCGGCGGCTTCGAGCCGAAGACGATCAGCGCGCGCTCGCCCGCGAGCACCGTCGACCCGTCGCTTCAGCCGACGATGCCGATGCCGAAGGTGCGCACCAGTCCGAAGCGCATCGCGATCGGCGCGGTCGTCGGATCGGCGATCGTGCTTGGCGCGATGTCGATCTGGGCGCGCTCGGGGTCTGCACCCGGCACACGCGTCACGCCGCCGCCGGTCGCTCATCCGGACTCGCTCGCCATGCCGGCGCCGGTCGACTCCGCCTCGATCAAGAACCTGCCGGCGCTATCGACGAAGGACACGACGACGAAACCCAAGCCGGCACCGACGACGGAGTTCGATGAGCCGATCGGACGGTTGGCGCGCGCGATCGGCGGGAAGGACATCGGCGCCGTCCGCGGCGCGTTCCCCGGGATCAGCGAGAACGAAGAGAAGACGTTCACGCAGATCTT
The DNA here is from genome assembly GCA_966111935.1 of uncultured Gemmatimonadaceae bacterium. GTDB lineage: Bacteria > Gemmatimonadota > Gemmatimonadetes > Gemmatimonadales > Gemmatimonadaceae > JAQBQB01. Next base: position 25,005 of record CBHWBX010000003.1, on the reverse strand, counting down.
TCAGAAGGCGGGCAGCAACGCGCTGCACGTGACGACGAGCTCCGGGCCGATCGAGTTCAACGGCACCCACGCGACACGGCGCGTGCGCTTCGTGCTGCGCTACACCGATCCGAGCTCGCTCGCGTCGAACACCGTGCCGATCAACTATCGCGCTTCGTTCGATCAGCGCGGCGACAAGTGGGATCTCGTCAGCCTGACGCTGGCGCAGTAGCGCTCAGCTCTTCTTTCCGATCCGCGTGCGCAGCTCGACGACGCCGTCCTCGAGCATCTGGCTGTCGTAGCCGACGTCCCACTCGTCGTTGTGCTGCCAGCCCGCCTCGCTGCGAATCGACGCCTGCTTGCCGTCGTCGCTCACGCGGATGATGATGCGCGTGCGGTAGTGCAGGTCGGGAGCGCCGCCGCGCACGAGACTGTTCTGCCAGGGCGTCATGAGAAATCCCGCGCGCGGGTCGCTCACGTCGATCGAGTACTTCTGCGTGAGGAAGTCACTCGCCGCGCGGAACGCGGTGGCCTTCGTCATTCCTTCGCGGACATCGATGATGCGCGTCATGCGGGCGTCCGAGGTCGTCTGCACGAAGGTCTGCGGAGGACCGCTCGTCGACGGCGTCGCGGCAATCGGGCTGCGGAGCGAGACTCTCGAGCAGGCGCTGAGAGCGACCAGGGCAATGAGCAGGCGTGCGCGCTTGGCGTAAAGATCCGCCGCCTGGCGCGCACGCGTGAGCTACTGCCGGCACTCCCCCTTCGGATCCGGCTTCGGCTTGTCGACGACGACGCGGTGGTCGAGGTTCGCGACGCGGTCGGCGACGTCGTGGACCAGGTTCGCGACACGCGACATCTGGGCGTAGTCGATGTACTGCGGCTCGTCGGTCACCTGGTGGTAGTCGCGATGGCCGCCGGTCGAGAAGAAGGTGATCGGGATGCCGTACCGCGCGTACTCGTAGTGGTCGCTGCGGCAGTAATACTGCTGCGGATGCCCGTTCGCGTCGTATGAGTAGTCGAAACGGAACGGCGTCGGCTGGGTCTTGCCCACCGCCTCGACGATGTCGCCGAGCTCCGTCGAGAGACGGCGGGAGCCGATGAGCTGGAGATAGCCCGGGCCGCCGTTCTCCTCGTCATGCACGCCGCCGCGGCCGACCATGTCCATGTTCAGCTGGGCGACGATCGAATCGCGCGGCACGGTCGGGTGATCGGTGAAGTACTCCGAGCCCCAGAGCCCCTTCTCTTCTCCGGCATGCCAGACGAAGAGCAGCGAGCGCTTCGGTTTGTTCGGGCTCTTCGCGAACGCTTCGGCGATCTCGAGCACCGAGACCGTGCCGGAGCCGTCGTCGTCGGCGCCGTTGAAGATCGAATCGAGACGCGGCTTGTTCACCTTGCGCAGGCTATCGAGAATGACGCGAATGCGCGCCTGCTCGGCGGCCGTCGCCGGACGATTCTCGTCATCGGCGCCCTTGGGACGCACGACGGTGTTGAAGGCGCGCAGCGAGTCGTGGTCGACCGGCGTGCGGTTGAATCCGACGTGATCGTTGTGCGCGCCGATCGCGACGTACTCGTTGCGCAGCTTCGGATCGCTGCCCGGGAGAATCGCGACGACGTTGCGCCCCGGGGCCGGCGTCTCCGTCCACTTGGCGGCGCCCTGCACCGTCTTGCCCGGCGCGCCGGGCTTGAGGCCGGCGAGCGGTGCGCCGATCAGCGCCTCGGCCATCTTGTTCGAGACGTACATGAACGCCGGAACCGTGAGGCCCGACCCGCCGCTGCCGCGGAACGTCTGCGACGGCGCGAGGATCATCTGGCGATTGTCGGCGTCGATGTAGTCGAGGCTCACGACGCCGACACCGGCCGACTGGAGATAGCGGAGCGTCAGCTGCTGACGATTGTTCAACGCCTGCGGCTTGCCGTCCGGACCATTCCCGACGGACATGACGACGAACTTCCCGACCGCATCGGCGGGTGAGACCATCTTCGATTCGTCCGCGCCGTAGACGCCGCCGTAGATCACCGGCACGCCGTCGAACGACCGTACCGTTCCGAAGACCGAGTTGTCGCGCGGAACGAAATCCGTCGGCGCGGCGAAGCTCTTTCCGTCGACAGTGATCGCCGGCGCGGTCGACGGCACGGCGTTGAAGATCGGGAGATTCTGGAAGAAGGTGCCGTTGTCGCCGGCCGGCTGGAGGCCGAGCTTGCGCAGCTCGCCCTCGATGTACGCGGTGCCCTTGAGGTTGTACTCGGTGCCGACCTCGCGGCCCATTATCGAGTCGTCGGCAAAGACGTAGAGCCGCGTCATGAGGTCGGCCGACGTGATCGCCGGGGTCGTCGGCTGCGGCGCGTGCTTCAAAGGAAGCGGCTGCTGCTGCGCGCCGGCGACCGACGCGGCCGCGAGCAGCGCGGCAGGAGCAAAACGAAGGTGCATTGATCCCATCTCTGAGAAGGTTCTGATCGCTAAAACTGACCGCGGCGAAGCACCGTGCGCCACGCGTCGCGGGTAAGGGGTGTGTAAGCGCGCCGCGTCAGCGCGGGAACGGCGGCTGGACCGCGAGCCCGCGCACGAAGGTCTCCGCCCCCCAGCGAAAGACGCGGTCGAAGTCTCGTACCCCGGACTTGTCCCGAATGTCACTCTCGAACAGGCGGCGATATGCGCTGGACGTGCGCGGCCAGCGCTGTTCCGGGATCGCTTCCATGACTGCCCGCAGCTTCTCCTCGTCGAACTTCGGATCGCGCATCTGCGTGATCGGCGAGATCTGTTCGACGAGCGCGGATCCGATCGCGTAGCGGACCATCGACATCGTGGCGCCGAGGGCGAGCAGGCGGTCGAAGCCGGCGTCTTCAAGGATCTCTAATGACGTCTCGATGAACGGCGTGATCGCGCCGGTGCGCATGAGGAAGGAGGCGCCGACGACCCGTGCACCGTCGCGGTGGCTGAGCAGCGCACGGCGCGTCGCCACGGCGAGATCGACCAGCCATTCCTGCCACGATGCCTCGCGGCTCGGACACTCCAGCTCGGCGAGCCCGCGGCTGAGAATCGCCTCCGCCATCCGGTCGATGAGCGACTGCTTGTTTTCGATGTACCAGTAGAGCCCGGGCGCATGCATGCCGAGATGGGCGGCGAGGCGTCGCAGGCTGAGCTTCTCGATCCCGTCCTCGTTCAGCAGCGTAAGTGCTGCGTCGACAATGGCTTGCCGGCGATCTTCCGCTTCTGGGGTATGGCTGGCACCGGTCATTCCATTGACACTTGAACAGTGTTAAACAATATTCTCCGTCCAGTTTAACAGCGTTAAATCCGCTTGAGTATGCAAGAGCGCAGCGGCCAACGCAACCGACCCCGAGAGACCTCGCCATGAGTGCTCCTCGCAAGAAAGCCGTCGTCGTCGTTCTCGCCCTCGTCGTCCTCGCCGGCATCACCGCGTTCATCCGCGGCCGGCATCCCGATCTGGTGCTCATCGGTGTCATCGATGCGAACGACGTCGTCGTGACGCCGCGCGTGCAGGCGCGGCTCGACAGCCTGATGATCGACGAAGGCAGCGAAGTCAAAGCCGGGCAGCTCATCGCGTCGCTCGAATCATCCGAGCTCGCGGCGCAGGCGGCCTCCGTCGCCGCCTCGACGTCGGGGGCCGCGGCGCAGCTCGAGCAGTCGCGCTCGAGCGCGCTCCAGGTGTCCGGCTCCGCCGAAGCCACGCTCACCGCGGCGCGCGCCCGATTGGCGTCGGCGCGCGCGGCACTCGCGCGCGAACAGGCGCAGCTGTCGCAGGACAGCGCGGAGACCGCGCGGGCGAACGTGCTCGTGAAGAGCGGCGGCGTCTCGCCGGCCGACGTCGAGCGCACCACCAACGCTTACCTCGCCCAGCAGGCAGTCGCCGCGGCGCGGCGCGAAGAGGTGAGCGCCGCACAGGCGGATCTCGCCAACGCCGAAGCGGGGGCGCACGCCGTGGCCGCGGCGCGCAGCAACGTCGCGACCACGGAAGCGCGCGTCCGCGGCGCCCGCGCCGACTCGATCGCGGCGATGACGCGGCTCCAGTACACCGAGCTGCGCGCTCCGGTGTCGGGCGTCGTGCAGGTGCTTACGGCGCGGCGCGGTGAGCTCGTCGGCCCCGGCGTACCGGTCGCCGTGATCGTCGATCCGTCGCAGCTCTGGGTGCGGGTCGCCGTTCCCGAGACCGACGCCGGGCGTGTCGCCGTCGGCGATTCGCTCGACGTGCGGCTGCCGTCGGGCGAGTCGATGCGCGGGCGCGTGATCAGCAAGGTCGCCGAAGGCGAGTTCGCGACGCAGCGTGACGTGAGCGCGGCGAAGCGCGACATCCGCGCGATCGCGCTGCGCGTCGCCATCCCGAACCCGCGCCACACGATCGTCCCGGGGATGACCGCCCAAGTGGTCGTGCCGACGAAATGACCGCCCCGGCGATCCTCATCGACCACGTCGTGAAGCGCTACGGCAACTTCACGGCGGTGAACGACGTCTCGCTCCAGGTGCAACCGGGCGAAACGCTGGGGCTCCTCGGCCCGAACGGCGCCGGGAAGAGCACGCTCATTCGCATGCTCACGACGCTCGTCCCGATCACGAGCGGCCGCATCGCCCTGCACGGCGTCGACGTCACGACTCACGCCGACGATGCGCGGCTGTCGATCGGCGTGATTCCGCAGGCGATGACCTCGGACACCGATCTTTCGATCGAAGAGAATCTCAGCATCTACGCGAAGCTCTACGGCGTCTCGCGCGAGCAGCGCCGCAAGGTCATTCCCGAGCTCCTCGAGCTCGTGAACCTCGCCGATCGCCGCAAGTCGCTCGTCGGCACGCTCTCCGGCGGCATGCGCCGTCGCGTCGAGATCGCGCGTGGTCTGGTGCACAGTCCGATGATCCTCGTCCTCGACGAGCCGACGACCGGGCTCGATCCGGTTTCGCGCGTCGACGTCTGGGAGATGCTCACGACGATCAAGCGCGAGCGGCAGCTCACGATCCTCGTCACGACGCACTACATGGACGAAGCGGATCGTCTGTGCGACCGTATCGCGATCGTCGACCGCGGAACGCTCGTCGCGCTCGACACGCCGCGTGCGCTGAAGCTGTCCGTGCCGGGATCGAGCGCGATCGAGGCGCAGTTCGCCGACACGCCGCATGAATGGGAGTCGCACCTCGGCACGCTGCCGGCCGTGGTCGGGGTGAAGCCGCTCGGCGGCGACTCCTGGCGGATCGTCACCGACGACGCCGGCCGCGCGACGATGGCGCTCGCCGAGCTGGCGCTGAGCAACAACGCGACGATCAAGACGCTCACCGTGCAGAGCACGACGCTCGACGACGTCTTCGTGCATTACACCGGACGCCAGCTCCGCGATCAGACGGCGGCGGCACCGGCGCGGAGGCCGGCCGCATGACGCGCGCGATCCCGATCGTCGAGCGCGAGCTGCGAAAGTTCATTCGCACCCCGGCACTGCTGATCATGACACTGGTCATGCCCGTGCTGAATCTCGTCGTGCTCGGCAATGCCTTCGGTGGACGCGTGCGGCATCTCTACGTCGCCGTCGTCGACGAGGACGGCGGGCCGGCGGCGCGGCGCGTGCGTGAAGCGATCGCCGCGTTGCAATCGAACGGCGACGTGCTGCGTCCGGTGATCTACGCCAATGAAGCCGACGCGGCCCGCGACGTGCGCGATGGCGTCGTGCAGGGCGCGGCGATTCTGCCCGCGGACTTCTCGCGGCGCGTCTACTCGGGTGAGAACCCGCGGGTCGGGCTGCTCCTCGACAACACCGACGCGGTGGTGAGCGGTACGATTCAAGGCCTGCTCGCCGGGGCGGCGCGCGCGGCGGAGCGCGTCGAGCCGGCACCTCGGGTCGTGAAAGCGGTCGCCCTCGATCCGGTCGAGCTGTTTCCATTCGTGCCGTACATGCGCTACATGCTCCCGGGCGTGATCACGCTCGGCATGTTCATGACAGTGATGATCGGCGGCGGGATGTCGTACCTCGACGACAAGCAGCGCGGCGTGCACGAAGGCTATCTGGTGACGCCGATCACGAAGCTCGAGCTGGTGCTCGGCCAGAATCTCGCGGGGACGATCAAGGCGGTCGTCACTGGAGTGATGGTGACGATCCTCGGCGCATCGATCGCCGGGGTGTACGGGATCTTCAGCCCGCTCCGCTTCCTCGCGCTGTTCGTCCTCGTGACCTTCGTCTCGTTCGCGTTCATGGCGATGATGTCGTGCATCATCGCGCGAATGAGCAATCCGATGCTGCCGCGGGCGCTGTTCGGCGTGCTGAATACCCTGCTCTACTTCCCGAGCGGCGCGATCTACCCGGTCCAGTCGCTACCGGCCTGGCTGCGCTGGATCACGGTCGTCGATCCGTTCACCTACGCCGTGCATGGTTTACGGGTGCTCCTTCTCAAGGGCGCGGCCGTACAGGTCATCCTTCCCGACGTGCTGTTCCTGGGATTGTTCGCGCTGGCGATGTTCGCGGGGAGCGTCAGGCTTTTCCAGCGGACGTTGTAGCGGGTTTCACATTGCGCGGCGTCCCGTTGGGCGTAGGTTCTAGGCGGCAGCAGGTACGGCGGGCGTCCCCCTCCGACGTCCGCGGAGAGGCCAACCCAACGGTTCTGAATGAAAATCAGCGTTCCTTCCGAAACGGCGCCTCGCGAGCAGCGAGTCGCGGTGGCGCCGGATAGTGTCGCACGTCTGATCAAGCAGCAGAAGTTGGAAGTGGTCGTACAGGCAGGTGCAGGGTTGCGCGCCGGCTTTCGCGACGATGCCTACGTCGCCGCCGGGGCGACGATCGTTCCCGACGCCGAGACGGCGTTCGCGGCGCCGATCGTCGCGAAGGTGCAGCCGCCCTCCCTGGACGAGATCGCGCAGATGAGCGCCGACGCGCTGCTCGTCTCGCTCATGCGGCCGGGCCAGCACGCCGAGACCGCGGCCGCACTCGCCACGAGGCGTGTCTCGTCGCTCGCGCTCGAGCTGGTGCCGCGCATCACGCGCGCGCAGTCGATGGACGTGCTGTCGTCGCAGAGCACGGTCGCCGGCTACAAGGGAGTGCTGATCGGCGCGAGCGCGCTGCCAAAATTTCTGCCGATGCTCACGACGGCGGCCGGCAACATCTCGCCGGCGAAAGTGTTCGTGATCGGCGCCGGCGTCGCCGGCCTTCAGGCGATCGCCACGGCGCGAAGACTTGGCGGCGTCCTCTCGGCGTTCGACGTGCGCCCCGCGGCGCGCGAGCAGGTGCTCAGCCTCGGCGCGACGTTCGTGGCGAGCGACCTCGCCGATGCGAGCGCCGAAGCCGCCGGTGGATACGCGCGTGCGCAGACGCAGGACGAACAGGCGCGGACCACCGCGGCGCTCGCCGCGCACATCAAGGATCAGGATCTCGTCGTCACGACCGCGGCGATCCCCGGGCGTCCGGCGCCGAAGCTGATCAGCGAAGAGATGGTCGCGTCGATGCGCGCCGGATCGGTGATCGTCGATCTCGCCGCCGAGACCGGGGGCAACTGCGCGCTCACCGAGCCGGGAGAGACCGTCGTCGCCCACGACGTGACGATCATCGCGCCGCTGAACGTGCCGAGCACGGTGCCGTTCCATGCGAGTCAGATGTTCGGCCGGAACGTGCTCGAGCTGATGAAGCATCTCGTGAAGGATGGCGCGCTGACTCTCGATCCGAGCGACGAGATCACCGGCGCGATGCTCGTGACCCACGACGGGAAGGTGCTCCGATGATCCTCGAGCTCTACGTCTTCGTGCTGGCGGCGTTCGTCGGCTTCATGGTGATCTCGCGCGTGCCGCCGCTGCTGCACACGCCGCTGATGGCGGCGACGAACGCGATCTCCGGCATCTCGCTCGTCGGATCGCTGATCGCCGCCGGCGCGGCGTACAATCGCGTCGCGACGCTCCTCGGATTCGTCGCCGTCGTCTGCGCGACGAGCAACATCGTCGGTGGATTTCTCATCACCGATCGGATGCTGAAGATGTTCAAGCGCGAAGAAAAGAAGTGATCCCCTCCTTCGGTTTCCCATGCGCGAGACTCTGACTCAAGGCAGTTATCTCATCGCGTCGGTCCTGTTCATCCTCGGCCTGCGCAGCCTCACGCGGCCGGACAAGGCACGACGCGGCATGCAGCAGGCGGCGGTGGGGATGCTCTTCGCCATCGTCGGCACGCTGCTCAATCACACGATCGTCGACTATCGCTGGATCGCGGCCGGTCTCGTGCTCGGTGTGATCATCGGCTATCCGATGGGCATGTGGGTGCCGATGACGGCGATGCCGCAGCGGATCGCGCTCGCCCTCACGCTCAGCGCGCTCGCGGCGACGCTCGTCGGCATCGCCGAATACTATACCGACATTCAGTCGGGCCTGATTCCGAGCCACGGGAAGATGGCCGCGCTGGCGTTCGAGGTCATGCTCGGCTCGATCACCGTCGGCGGGACGATCATCGCCGCGGGGAAGCTGCAGGAGTGGCTGCCGTCGAAGCCGCTCACGTTCAAGGGACAGAACGTCGTCAACGGCCTGGTGTTCCTCGCCGTCGTCGTGCTCGCGGTGCTCGACATCATGGATCCGACTCGCGTGTGGACGTTCTACGCGATGATCGCGGTATCGCTGGTCTTCGGCGTCACGCTCGTGCTGCCGATCGGCGGCGCGGACATGCCCGTCGTCGTCGCGCTGCTCAACTCCTATTCGGGCCTCGCGTCGTGCGCGACCGGCTTCGCGCTCGGCAATGTCATCCTGATCATCAGCGGCTCGCTCGACGGCGCATCGGGATTCATTCTGTCGATCCTGATGTCGAAGGCGATGAACCGGTCGTTCACGAACGTGCTCTTCGGCGCGTTCGGCAGCGAGACGACGGCCGCCGCCGGCAAGAGCGCCGAAGGCTTGACCGTGCGCGCGATCGGCGTCGAGGACGCGGCGATTCAGCTCGCGTACGCGTCGCTGGTGATCGTGATCCCCGGCTACGGCATGGCGGTGGCGCAGGCGCAGCACGCGGTACGCGAGCTCGCGGAGCTGATCGAGAAGCGCGGCGGCGAAGTGAAGTTCGCCGTGCATCCGGTGGCCGGGCGCATGCCGGGACACCTCAATGTTCTATTATCAGAGGCCAACATCAGTTATGACGCACTTGTTAACGAGCTTGATGACGCCAATGCCCTCTTAGCACGCGCGGACGCCGCCATTGTGATTGGCGCGAACGACATCGTTAACCCGGCTGCTGAGGATGAACCAACGTCCCCGATTTACGGAATGCCCATCATCAAGCCGTGGCTCGCTCGGACGACCTTCGTGATTAAGCGAAGCATGGGCGCTGGCTTCGCCGGAATCGACAACATGCTGTTCTACCGCGACAATACGCGAATGATTTTTGGAGACGCGAAGGCAGTCGTGGGCGACCTAATTCGCGAGATCAAGAGCCAGGACGGAGGCGCCCACTTCTAGCGCCGTTCGTACAGTTACGAAATTCGCTGGTCCAGCGTATATAAAAGAGCGGGGCCGTACTGGTTGCCCCGCCCTCGCTGACACGAGGAAACGACGCTGGTTGCACGGCCCGCCCCGGATTCGCCCTCGCTTAGAGTTGTTTGGTGCGAGGGCGTTTTCTTTTTGCTTTTACGTGTCCCGCCGCAGCGAGATGAAGTTCTTCACGTACATGCTGATCATCTCCCACTCGGCTTCGGTAATTGCCTCAGGAAGGTGCAACACCGCATCAGGCTTGCCCGGCAACGCCAACTGAAGCTGGCGTGTCCCCGGCGGCGGTGTAATTCCGGCGGGCTGGTAGTCTGTCGCGGGAGCGGGTCCGTTACGTGAATTGCTGTTCCGTTGCGTTGTCGTTCGAGGCTTGGAGCGCGGAGCCGGAGATGCTCGTACCGTTAGAAATGGTGAGTACGAGATGCCCGCCTCGCTGAGCGCGGACAGATAGAATCGCACAGCCTTCTTGTTGACCGATCCCTCCACATTCCCACGCTCGCGAAAATTCTCGCGGAGCTGATGCGGCGTGGCCGTGTTGAGGTCGAGGGACTTGATGATCGGGTGGTACGACTCTGTTAGCGCGTTGGCTAGCGTTCCAGCCCACTCGGGGGTACCCACCGCGCCGACAAGCTGGCGAAGCTTGGCGGTGACTGCGCCGTCGTCATCGATCAGATCGAGAAACCGCATTCCGGTGCGCATCTGGCTCTGTGCCGAGCCGGACATCCCGCGAAGGACGCTCGGATCGATGCGAGCGGGAATCACCGAGCTCTTCAACCCCTCCAAGAAACCCTTGAAGGTCTTCCACGGCAGATACGGCGGCGTCGTCTTCGATTCAACACTTGTGGCACCCATCGGATTTGCTCCGTTATTTGCCCCAGCATTATACAAATGGTATTTGCCACAGTCAACAGTGTTTTGTGTTTGGCAAATGGCAAACACTGCGCGGATTCCTAGAATCGCCGTTGGGTCATTTTGTTCAGCCAGTCAATTCTTGACATTACAGGCAGTTAGGTTGCTGCTTGCCCGAGAGAGTTACGTAACACTTGATACGTGGTACGTTGTACGCCCAAAAACACCCGATGTTAGGGGAATTCAAGCCCCAACATTTGTGACCGATACTTCATATGTCTGCTCGCTGCAACAACTTGTAACTCACTTGCGTATTGACATAGAGAATTCTCGCAGGTACTATGATTGCACTTGCGAGTACTTGCCGAACTAGCCCGATCTGCGGCTAGGCGGCGGATCCTGCGGCCACCTCTTGGGGGTGGCCGTAGTTGTTTCTAGCCTGCCCACCATGCGGATCTGCTATATCGACGAGGCCGGATGCACTGGTGCACTCCCCTCCGCCACGTCACCCATACAGCCCGTATTTGTCCTTTGCGGAGTAGTCATCGCCGCAGAGCACATTGGTGGCATTACTCGGGAGTTCGTGCAGCTCAAGCGCCGATACTTCCCGAGGCTCGCTCCCGCTGGCGCGCTTCCGATGCACTGGATTCTCTCGGAAGTAAAGGGCTCTGAGATCCGCAAGAATGCCGTAGATCCCTCGCGCAACGTGCGTCGGCACGCGCTGGGATTCCTCGACCGGGTAGTTGAACTCCTTGAGAAGTACAATTGCCTTCTCAAGGGTCGAGTGTGGGTAAAGGGCATCGGCCAGACTTTTAACGGCACCTCTGTCTACACCTACTCGATCCAGTACATCTACAAGTGGTTTAACCACTGTCTCCAGCAGGACGACGATCACGGAATCGTGATCTGCGATAGCCGAAACAAGACCTTGAACTCGAAGGTCTCTTTTTCGGTGTTTACTGAAAAGTTCAAGCAGTCCGGCGACAAGCATCCCCGCGTGCTGGAACTGCCGACGTTCGGGCACAGCGAGAATCACGCAGGAGTACAGATCGCAGATATCGTCTGCTCCTCGCTGCTCTTCCCGATGGCCATCGACGCCTACTGCCTTGGACATGTGACCAATACACATGTCCGCGCCGGGTACGATGCTTTACGCCGACGCTACGGACAGCGCCTCGAACAGCTTCAAGTACGCTGTCCCGATCCCGACCCCAGGAGACATCCGGCTCCGATGGCAGGTGGAATCATGGTGGCAGATTCAATCGCACGGCGCACACGCGAAGTCATGTTCACCGTGTAGCGGCGGTCAACGCCGAGACTCGGCCCGTCGCAGCAGTTCGGATGCGGGAATACCGAGACTCATTGCGATAGCAGCCAACACACGGACCGTTGGAGATTTGAGCCCGCGCTCTAACTGACTGATGTAAGTCGGGTGGACTTTCGCGTGGTGCGCGAGTGCTTCCTGAGACATCTCAGCGCGCACTCGCTGCTCGGCGATGACCCGCCCGAGAACTCGGTCAAGAGGCGGCATCGACCGTCGGCCCTAGTGTCATAGGACAACGGTCGTCTGATCAATACTATCGTACCAGAGACTATAGTATTAGATCTGCGAATGGGCAGATCCCATTCACCGCGCGAATACCGTGGAATACGGACATTTTCAGTCTGGAGTCTAGACCCACGCGTAATCCCTGAATTTCTCGGCTTCCAAGTCGAAGGTCCGAATAGTCCCGTGACCGACAGACATCAGGCGCTTCGCGAGGTGCTGGCCGATAGACGTGGGTTTCGAGCCGAACTAGAGCATCGGTTTGGCCATCTCTCCGGCTCTCGGTTGGCATTGGTAGCGGTGGATGGCCTGCGCTACATCTGGGCATGGGAAGTATCCGGCCCTGTCCGACGCGACTACTGTCGCGAGAGGGATTTCCCTCTGAAAGTCATTAACCCGATTCCGCCGGAAACCGGGCTGGTGCGATCGGCGGTCAGATCGTTCGTGGCCTCTCAGGATTGGCATCGCGCGGCAGAAAGGATGTTGCGCGACCTTCGGGAGCGCGAGCGACGGGTGAGAGAACTCGATGCGGACCTAGCTCGACTCGGCCATCCACCAAAATTGTCCTAATCTTTCCTCTTTTCAGGTAATAGACCCTTTATTCCAGTCGAACACCCCGCCATATGAACGTGTTGCTTGCCGAGGCGAACGTGCCGTACGACAAGCTGTACGACATGGACGAGATCAACGGCGAGTTCGATCGCGCCGACGTCGCGCTCGTGATCGGCGCGAACGACGTCGTGAATCCGGCGGCGCGCAACGACAAGGCGTCGCCCATCTATGGCATGCCGATCCTCAATGCCGACCACGCAAAGTCGGTGATCGTGCTGAAGCGCGGCATGGCCGCCGGATTCGCCGGCATCGAGAACGAGCTGTTCTACGACCGCCGGACGTCGATGCTCTTCGGTGATGCCAAGGCGTCGCTGACCGGCCTGGTGAGCGAGATCAAGAACGTCTGATGCCGCTCAGGTTGATGAGCGCCGGCGACAGCAGCATCGCGTCGACGCTCGCGTTCAAGCCCAGGCCGGAGATCGTGGCGATGCGCGTCGCACCGATGTAGATCCCGAACTGCCGCGCCGAAGCCGACTCGAGCGTCGCGATCACGACATCTTCCGCCAGCGCGGGATACCGTCCGTAGCCGGCGTCGGTCGAGATGATCGTACGCTCGACCGAGTGATCGAAGCCGACTTCCACCAGAGTGCGTGCCGACGTCGACGCGGCCGCGACCGGAGCGTTGCGCGTCACGAGCGCGCGCAATCCCGAGCGGGAGATCGCATTTACCTCGCCGACGATGCCGCTCGCCACGACCTGCGCGGCCTTCGTCGCGACGTCGACGCGCACGATCTCGCTCAGCCAGTTGTCGTTCGTCGTCGTGCCGGTGGTGTGCGCAAAGTAGATGGACTTGCCGTCCTGCGACCATCGAACGGCGGAGGTCACACGCGCGCCGGTGGTCAGGCGCGTCACGGTGTGCGTCGCCAGGTCGGTGATGAACAGGTCGAGGCCGAGGAAACCGGGGAGCGTGCTCATCGAATAGGCGAGCTTCGTTCCGTCGGGCGACCAGTCCGGATCACTGGCGATGATCTGCGTGTTCACGCTCGCGACTTCCGCCGCCGATCCGTCGCGATTGAGGACGACGATCTCCGACTGATCGTACGCGAGCGTCGCCACGACGGCGATCTTCGCGCCGCTCGGCGAGATCCTGGGCGCGGCGAGGGCGAGGAGATTCTCGTCCTGCACGACGAGCGCGGTCGTGTTGCCCGGGATGCGGTCGACGACGTCGGTGAGATGGATGCGCGTTCGCGAGGTGCCGTCGACGGTTCCCGTGTAGAGCACGGGTCGGCCGGCCTCGACCTGGGTGACGACGAGCCGCGCGCCGTCGACATACGATGGACTCGTCGGCCCGATCGAGTCCTCACAGGCCACGAGGCCGATCACCGGGATGAGCGCCAGTGCGCTACGTCGGGTGCGGCGGATGAATGTATTGACCATGCTCGCCCAACCACGTGCGGCCGAGGCGCGTCACGCGCGAATTGGAGCGCAAAGAGCGGATGGCCGGCACTCTTCGTCCGCGCCTAGCTTGCGGCCATCGCACAAACCGAGCATCCATCATGGCGACCATGGCGCGCACGATCTCCGCATCCGACGAACGACTTCCCGCATCGAACGACGACCTGTGGCGTGCCGTCGAGTCACGCGACGCGCGCTACGACGACCGAGTCGTGTATGCGGTGCGCTCCACCGGCATCTACTGCCGGCCGAGCTGCGCGTCGCGCCGGCCGCGACGCGAGAACGTATCGTTCTTCGCGACTCCCGACGCCGCGGAGGCCGCCGGCTTTCGTGCCTGTCGCCGCTGCTCGCCGCGATCGGAGCGCGCGTCGAGCGCAGCGCGCGCCGTCGACGCGGCCCGAGCTTACCTCGACGCGAACGTCGATCGGCCGGTGACGCTCGCCGAGCTGGCGGAGCAGGTGAACATGAGCGCGTCGCATCTGCAGCGGGTGTTCACGCGCGCGGTCGGCGTCTCACCACGGCAGTATCACTCGGCGGCGCGGCTCGGCCGCTTCAAGTCGCGCCTGCGCGCCGGCGACACGGTGAGCCGCGCGACGTATGAAGCGGGGTTCGGCTCGAGCAGCCGCGTCTACGAGCATGCCGACTCGTCGCTCGGGATGACTCCGGCAGCGTTCCGTCGCGGCGGCGCGGGCGTCCGCATCACCTACACGATCGGCGATGCGCCGCTCGGGCGGGTGCTCGTCGCGACGACTGGGCGCGGAGTCTGCGCGGTCGAGCTGGGCACGACCGACGCCGAGGTCATACGCGCGCTGAAAATGGACTTTCCGAACGCCGAGATCGAGCGCGATGACGATGCACACCGTCTATGGGTTCGGGCCGTGCTCGATCGGGTGCGGCATCCCGGCGAGCGCGCCGACAATCGTATTCCGCTCGACGCGCACGGCTCGGCGTTTCAGATGAAGGTCTGGGAAGCGCTCGAACGAATTCCGGCCGGCGAGCGTCGAACCTATCGCGAGATCGCCGAGTCGCTCGGCAGTCCGACGGCATCGCGCGCGGTGGCGCGGGCGTGTGCGACGAACAAGATCGCGGTGGTAGTGCCCTGCCACCGGGTGGTGCGCGGCGACGGCGGTCTCGCGGGCTACAAGTGGGGATTGGACCGGAAGCGTCGGCTGCTCGACGACGAATCGTCGTAAACAGAATCCGTACAACTTTTTCCGCGTCCGGGCCGTACTGTAGGCTTCTGCTGATTTTTCAACACGCCGGAGTCCCGATGAGCTCACGTGGATCTTGGACGGAACGGATCGATCTCGCGAAGCAGGACGTGCGCTTCGCCTTTCGCACGCTGATCAAGAATCCCGGCTTCACCGCCGTCGCCGTGCTCACGCTGGCGCTCGGGATCGGACTGAACGCCGCGATCTTCAGCGTCGTGAACGGCGTGCTCCTCGAGCCACTCGCCTTCCCGCATCCCGATCGGCTCGTTCGCATCTCGCAGGTCGAGCGCGCGAACGGCGTGTCCACGCCGGGG
The DNA here is from genome assembly GCA_966111935.1 of uncultured Gemmatimonadaceae bacterium. Classification (GTDB taxonomy): domain Bacteria; phylum Gemmatimonadota; class Gemmatimonadetes; order Gemmatimonadales; family Gemmatimonadaceae; genus JAQBQB01. The sequence goes on along the minus strand of CBHWBX010000003.1, from coordinate 9,662 downwards.
ACCGTATCCGCGGTGAACCTCGACGACTGGCGCGCGCGGCGACGTGTCTTCGACGACATCGGCGGCTACTTCTATCGCGAAGGGATGAGCGGCACCGATCTCACGGGTGAGGGCGAGCCGCAGCGCGTCGCGAGCGCGTTCATCACGCCCGGATTCTGGCGCACGCTCGGTGTCGCTCCTCTGCTCGGCCGCGTCCAGCGCGACGACGAGATGGTTCGCGGATCGAATGATCACGTCGTCGTCCTCTCGTACGACTACTGGAAGCGTCAGTTCGGCGGGGCGGCGACGGTCATCGGGCGGCGCGTTCAGCTCGGGGGTGAGTCGTACGAGATCGTCGGGGTGATGCCGGCGACGTTCCACTATCCCGTGGCGCGGGTCGAGATGTTCATCCCTTACTCGACGATCCCCGACAGCGCGATTCCGCGGCTGCGCGGCGTTCGCATACTCCAGGCGATCGGTCGTCTGAATCCCGGCGTCGCGGTTTCGCAGGGCGCCGCCGAGATGAACGCGATCACGCGCGGCCTCGCCGATGCCTATCGCGAGAACAAGTCGCTCGACGCCGCCGAGGTGCTTCCGCTCCAGGACGCCATGGTCGGCAAGGTGCGGAAGTCATTGTTCGTGCTGCTCGGCGCGGTCGGGTTCGTGCTGCTCATTGCCGTCGTCAACCTGGCGAGCCTCATGCTCGCGCGTGCCACGGCTCGCGAGCGAGAGCTGGCGATTCGCGCCGCACTCGGCGCCGAGCGTGGCCGGATCGTTCGTCAGCTGCTCACCGAGAGCCTGATGCTCGCGACGCTCGGCGGAATCGCCGGACTGTTCATCGCGCAGCTCGGTGCGGGCCTGTTCGTCCGGATGGCCGCGGGCCAGCTGCCGCGCGCCGAGGATGTGGGTGTCGACTATCGGGTCGTCCTGTTCGCCGCCCTCGTATCGCTGATCGCCGGCACGCTGTTCGGATTGCTGCCGGCGATCAAAGCGTCGACGCCGGCCCTTCAGCAGTCGCTGCGTGAAGGCTCGCGCGGCAGCACGTCGGGCGTGGGAGGACTTCGAAACGCGCTCGTCGTCGCGGAGGTCGCGATCGCGCTCATGCTCGTCGTCGGCGCGGGACTGATGACGCGCAGCTTCGTGAACTTGATGCGCGTCGATCTCGGTTTCGCGACCGACCACCGCCTCGCATTCGACTTCAGCATCTCGAGCGCTCGCAATTCGACGTCCGCGTCGATGCGTGAGACGCATCGCCTGATGCTCGAGCGCGTGCGGCAGGTTCCGGGAGTCATCGCCGCCGGCTCGGTGCGCGACCTGCCGTTTCACGGCGACGGCGAGCCGATCGGCTTCGAGGTCCCGGATCACCCGTCGGCGACGCCCGACGACAAGCCGCGCGCGACGCTGATGTTCACGAGCGACGGCTTCTTCAGCGCGATGGGCGTGCCGGTTCTCGCCGGCCGCGATCTCGCCTCGACCGATCGCGTCGATGCGCCGGTGGTGTTCGTCGTGAATCGCGCGCTCGCCGACAAGTACTTCGGCGGACGCAATCCGGTCGGGCAGACGATCACGCTCGGCGATACGACGCGCTATCCGATCGTCGGCCTCGTCGGCGACGTTCGCCAGGGCGCGGTCGACGAGACGCCGGCGCCGCGAATCTATGCAAGTGTCTATCAGATCTTCCGCGTGCGAACTGGTCTCGTCGTGCGAACGCAGGGCGATCCGGCGCTGATGACGAAGCGCGTGATGGAGGCGATCCGCTCGGTCGCTCCGCAGCAGACGTTCAACGCGACGTTCACTCTCGACGACGCCGTGAGCAACGCCGTGGCGCGGCCGCGGCTCATTACCGTGCTCCTCGGCCTGTTCGGCGCGATGGGTCTCGTCCTCGGCGCGCTCGGTCTGTACGGTGTGCTGTCGTATCTCGTGAATCAGCGCCGGCGCGAGATCGGCGTGCGCCTCGCGCTCGGCGCGCAGCCACGCGACGTGCTGACGATGGTCGTGAGTCGCGGCCTCGCGCTCGCCGGTGCCGGCGTGGTGATCGGCCTCGTGGGCGCCCTCGCGCTCACGCGCCTGATGCAGAGCGTGCTGTTCGGCGTCGCGGCGACGGATCCGCTCACCTTCGGAGGCGTCGCGGTCGCGCTGCTGATTGTGGCGGCGTTCGCTAGCTGGCTGCCGGCACGCCGCGCGACGCGGGTCGATCCGCTCGTCGCGCTGCGCGCCGACTGACGCTCACGTCGAGGCGCGCATCGCTTCCACAGGATCGATGCGCGCCGCCCGCCGTGCCGGCCCGAGCGCCGCAAGTGTCGCGACGACGAGGAGCACCGCCGCGGTCCCGATGAGAATCAACGGGTCCGTCGGGCTGACGTCGAAGAGCAGCGCGCGGAGCATGCGGGTCGTCATCAGCGCGATGACGATGCCGACGACGACACCGGCCGCCGTCAGCACGAGCGACCGGCGGACGACGAGCGCGACGACCTGGCGCGTCTGCGCGCCGAGGGCCATGCGCACACCGATCTCGCCGCGACGCTGGCCGACGAGGTACGAGATCACACCATAGATGCCCACGGCGCTGAGGAGCAGCGCGATCGTCGCCGCGACGAGCAGCATCAGCATCATGAACGAAGTCTGCGCCATCGACTTGGCGACGACGGCCTCCATCGGCGCGACGTCGGCGACGAGCGCTTTCGGCTCGATCTCGGCGAGGATCGAGCGAACGCGCTGGACCATGGCCGACGTGCTAACGGATGGAGCACGCACGACGAAGACCAGACCGCCGCCGATTCGCCAGGGCGTCTTCGAGGGCGGCGAGACGATCGGGAAGTACACGACCTGTGACGCCGGCGTTTGCAGATTCATCTCACGTACGTCGCCGGTGACGGCAACGACTGGAAAGCTCGCTGCCTGACGATTGAACGGTTGCACGACGTGACCGAGCGCGTCGGTGTTCTCCCAGAAGCGGCTCGCGAACGCGCGTGTGACGACGAGCGGACCGACACCGGCTTCGACCTGCTGCCAGGTCGGAAATTCGCCGCGCGCCTGGTAGCCCATCGCCTCGAAGTAGCCCGGCGTGACGATGCGCATCGGCATGCAGTTCCCGCTCTCGCCAGCGGAATTCACGACGTCGGTGATGATGCCGCTGCATCCGTCGTTGTTGCCCAGCGGCAGATCACTGGTGGCACCGGCGCGGATGACGCCCGGCGTCGCCTCCACACGCCGCGCAAGCTCGTGCCAGAATGCTCGGGTGCGCGCCGTCGTATCCCCGTAATAAGGAAGAACGACCGTCATCGTGTGGACACCGCGCGGATCGAAGCCCGGCTGGACGTTCCTGAGCTGGGCAAAGCTCTTCGCCATCAGTCCCGCGCCGGCGAGGAGTACCACGGCGAGCGTCACCTGTGCGAGCACCAGCCCTCGACGGACCGCTTCGCTCGCCCGGGAGGGCGTGATCCCGCGCGATCCGTCACGCAGGACGCCGGCGTCCGTTCGCCCGCTCGTGAGCGGCAGGAGTCCAAACGCCACTCCGAATGCGAGTGCGACCCCGAGACAGAACGCGGCACTTCTCCAGTCGAGCGTCACTTCGGCGAGACGTGGCAGCGACTGCGGCGCGATGGCCAGCACCGCGTGCAGGAGGAGATCGCCGAACGCCACGGCGAGGACCCCGGCGATGACCGCGAGTATGACGCTCTCGGCGAGATAGTGAATCGCGAGATGGCCCGACTCCGCGCCGAGCGCGCGGCGCAGCGCGACTTCGCGCCGTTGCGAATCGATCCGTACGAGAAAGAGATTGGCGACGTTGCCGGTGGCGATGAGCAGAACGAACGCGACCGCGGCGAAGGCGAGCCAGAGCGTCCGCGTGATCGTCGTTCCGACGACGTTCTCGGCGAGCGACTGCACATGCATCGAGAAGCCGGTGCGGTCGTAGAACGCCTTCGCGTAGACGTTTGGATAGGCCGCGCGCAGCTCTTCCTGGAGCCGCGCGATTTCCGCCTGGGCCGACTCGACGGTGACACCCGGCTTCAGGATGGCGATGCCGCGATGGGTATGATTGTTCTGAGGAGGCTCGCTTGGAATGAGCCGATTCGGCAACCAGAAATCCGGCGTGGCGTCCGGGAGCGCCGCCCCCTTCGGCAGGACGCCGACGATCTCGATCCCCATCTCATCCGTATCGATCCTGCGGCCGAGAATCGACCGATCGCCGCCGAAACGGCTCTGCCAGTAGTCGTACGAGACGAGCGCCGGCAGGCGAGCCCCGCGGCTCCATTGTTCGTCGGCGCTGGTGAACAGCCGTCCAAGAAGGGGCTTGATGCCGAGGACGGAAAAAGTCGATGCACTCGCGGAGACTTCTGTCGCACGCTCGGGCGGATGCACGCCGTCGCCATTGACGACCATCATGCCGCCGTCGTAGAAGGCGATGTCGGCGAGCGTCGTTCCGTGCTGCTTGAAGTAGAAATACTGGCCGCGCGAGATGCCGAATTCCGTACCGGCTTTGAGCTTCGGCCACGCGGTGGCGATGTTCACGAGGCGATCGGCATTCGGGTACGGCAGCGGCCGCAGCACGACGCGATCGAGCAGTGTGAAGATCGTCGTCGTCGCGCCGAGTCCCAGGGCGAGCGTGAGGATGGCGATGAGCGAGAACGTCGGGGCGCGGCGGAGCGAGCGCAGGGCGCTGCGGCTCTCGCGGCGGATGGCGTCGACCAGTTCCATCTTGCGTCTCCGTTCGAGGATCATCTCGTCGATGTCGTGGGCTTCGCGGCGGTAGCTCTCGTAGTTGCCGAAGCGGCGGCGCGCTTAACGCTCGGCGTCGTCGCGCGACAGGCCTTCGCTCGCCATGATGTACTCGATGAGTCCCTCGAGGTGGAACGCGAGCTCGTCGTCGAGATCGGCCTCGATCCGCGCGCGGGAGGTCGGCAGCCGGAAGACGCGTTTCATCGTGCCGGCGCTCCGCGGGCGCTGATCACGAGTCCGACGACGTCGGTGTAGCGGTTCCACCGTGCGAGCTCGGCGGCGAGGTGCTTGCGGCCGCGGGCGGTGAGGCGATAGAACTTGGCGCGGCGGTTTCGTTCGGTGACGCCCCACTCGGCGTCGAGCCACCCCTTCTCTTCCATGCGGTGGAGCGCGGGGTAGAGCGCGCCCTCTTCGATCTGGAGCTGGTCGCGCGTCGTATCTTCGATCCAGCGCAGCACGGCCAGTCCGTGCATCGGTCCCCAGGAGAGCGTCTTGAGAATGAGCAGGTCGAGAGTGCCGCGGACGAGATCGAGCTCGGTGCGTTGCATGGCGGGACGCGGGACGGAGGGTTCGCAGCCTTACCTAAGAACCTTATACCTAAGATTCTTAGGGTTGGACAGCGGAATTGTCCAGAGGGTTGGATGACGGACGTCGTCCACGACCCGGGACCCGATGGGGCGACGCGGCGCGGCGACGCGATCGCGCCAGACGTTGCCGCGCATCCGGTGGTCCGCCGCGGCGCCGAGATCCGCGTCGGCACGGCCGGCTGGACGGACCGCACGATGACCGCGCCCGGGGTCTTCTACCCGCCGGACGCCAAAACCCCCGAGACGCGGCTGCGCTTCTACGCCAGCCGCTTCTCGCTCGTCGAGGCGGACATGGGCTTTTACGCGATCCCCGACCGCGCCGTGACGGCGAACTGGGTCGAGCGAACGCCCGACGACTTCACCTTCGATCTCAAGGCGCACGCGCTGATGACGGGCCATGCGACCGACGTCGCGCGCCTGCCGCGGATGATCCGCGACGAGCTGCCGTCCAACGCGCCGTCCCGCATCTACGCGAAGGACCTGCCGCGCGAGCTGCGCGACGAGGTCTGGCGTCTCTTTCGCCTCGCCGCCGAGCCGCTGCACGACGCCGGAAAGCTCGGCGCGATCCTGCTCCAGTACGGCCCATGGATCCGGCCGACGAAACAGACGCCGGCGATGCTCGACGAGGCCCGGCAGCTCCTGGGCGATCTTCCGATCGCCGTCGAGTTCCGGCATCCGTCGTGGATGGAGCCGCGACTGCGCGAGCGCGTCTGGACGCTGCTTCGCGAGCGCGGGATGACGTACGTCATTCCCGATACACCGGGTGGCACGCCGACGAGCATGCCGATCGCCCTTGCCGCGACGACGCCCGAGCTGGCGATCGTCCGTTTACACGGACGTCGCAGCGAGCTCTGGGGCGCGAAGGAAGCGACGGTGGCCGAGAAGTATCGTTACCTCTACGATGCAAACGAGCTCGAGGAGTGGCTGTCACTCATCCTCGAGCTCGCAGAAGAAGTGGAACGCGTGCACGTCGTCTTCAACAACTGCTACGCGAACTATGGAGCGACGAACGCGCTCGAGCTGGGCGCGCTTCTCGACGGCGCATCCGAAGACGGCGCGCCGTGAGCAACGGACTCAGGCCGCGATACGCTGCCCGACCGGCACCCACATCGGGAAACCGGCGCGCAGCTCGCCGACGCATTCGTAACGAGCGGGCGGAAATCCGAACACACCGATCTCGAGCGTGTCGCCCATCTTGACGTCGACGTGCTGTCCCAGCGCGTCGACCGCGTCGCGGAACGAGTCGCTCTCGATCACCCCGGCCTGGCGGCTCCCGACCCCACTGACGGCAAAACTGAACTTGGACATGCGAGACCTCCCTCGGTCTTTTTCCTGACTGTGATACCCCACCTGTCCATCGGGGGGTCCGGGAAAGCTGCGCTATGGCGGCAAGGCCCCGGGCCACGCATGTCTCCATAAAGCATCAGGAATGCCGCGGAGCGCGGCGCTACGACGCCGCCCCCGGATGTCGATCGTCCACGTACCGCCCGTGCTTCGGCACCGCGATCTCGTCGAAGCGGTCGGCAAGGAGATGCAGCGCGTCGCGCAGCTGCGCGCCATGCATCGCGCGGCCGTGCCCCGTGATCGCCAGCTCCGGCTCGAGCGCCGCGAGCTTCTGCACGGATTCGCGGGCGCCGTCCCAGTCCGGCGTGTAGTACATCGGCGGACCATGGAGCTCGGGCGCCTGGGTCGCCACCGCGTACGCCGATTCCTGGCGCGTCGTGATGAACGCGTCGCCGGCGATCAGCGTCCGGTCCGACGCACGCCAGAACGACACGTGCCCGGGCGAATGTCCCGGCGTGTGAATCCATCGCCATCCCGGCATGCCGGGGACGGCGCCGTCGGCGGGAAGTGCGCGAAGCCATCGCGAAAAATCGAACGGACCGTCGGGAAAGAACGGCGACGTGAGCGACATCAACCCGCCGCCGACGGTCGGATCGGGCGGCGGGTACGCGCGGCTGCCGTCGAGAAACGGGATTTCCTGCTCGTGCGCGTAGATCGGCACGTTCCACTGCTCGGCGAGATCGCACAGCGCGCCGACGTGATCGAAGTGGCCGTGCGTGAGCACGATCGCCGCCGGCGTGCTGTCGCCGAACCGATCGCTCGCCGTCGACTCGATCAGCTCCGCCGTGCCGGCGAGTCCCGCGTCGACGAGCACCCACGCCTTGCCGGCGACGTCGCTCGCGACGTTGCCCATCGCGACGCCGAAGAACACCACGTTCACCATCGCGAGCCGCTTGTAGGCGAGATCGGGAAGCACGACGTGCGCGCCGCTCTCGTCGTCGCCGCGCGCAACGGCCGACCGGTCCATCGGGATCTGCTTGCTCATCGCTCGCCGCCGGAAGATGGGCCCGGCTGCGCGTGCAACGTGCATACCGCTACGGTGCGTAGCCGCTGCGCTTCAGAATGTCGTCGACGTTCTCGGCGCGAAGGATGTCGCGGATCGCCGCCGCCTTGTCGGTCGCGCGATTGTAGTACGCCTCGGCGATGCGATAGCCGAAGAAGTAGCCGAGATCGGCGGGGCGATCGACGGGCTTGTTGTACGCGTACAGCCAGGGCGCATAGATGCGTCCGTGCATCGCGCGCGAGAACTCCTGCCAGAGCTCGTGCTCGTGCGCGCGCCCGTACCGCTGCGGCTCGGCGTTGATCGTTCCGCCGGACACGAGCTCGCCGATGAAATCGGCCGAGCCTTCGTTGAACGCGCGCTCGAGCAGCGTGACGCCGTCGCCGATCGGAGGCTGCTGCTTGTGCACCATCTCGTGCGCGACGATCCACGGCAGCGACGTCGGATCCGGGTACATCTCGGCGCCGATGACGAGCATGTCGCCCGACGACCAGCCGCCGATCCCGAACAGGCCGATGACGAAGTAGACGTCGACGAACGTCGCGCTCGGATAGAGCGAGCGGAGCTTGACCAGCGTGGCGCGCATCGCGGACTCGGCGTCGCACACGTGGAGCGTCGCGTCGCGAACGCGTGCGTATTCGTCGCGGCGCGTCCAGTACTCGCGCGCGACGTTGAACGCACCGCCGACGTGCGTCGGCGCGAACGCACGCAGGCCCGGGCTTGCGGCGCTCAGGTAGTCACCGATGCGCGCGAGCAGATCGGTCGAGCTCGCGCCGTCGACGGCGGCCCAGAAGTGCGCCACGTCCGACGTAATGAAACGCACGGAGTCGGGATCGGCGTGTCGCTGCGCGTGCAGCGGCGCCATCGCGGTGAAGACGAACGCGGCCACGAAGCGCACGATCGCGCGCACTCGCGGACCGCGTCTTGCCATCGTCACGCGATTCGAAGCGAAGCGTCGCTTCCAGTCCGTCAAACGCCTTTGACGGATGCAGCACAGCTGAACTGACTCGGAGGTAGGACCATGCTTCATCGCTCGCTCACCGCGCTTGCGCTCGCATCGTTGGTTGTCCTCGGTGCCTGTGGAGAGGACGACGACGTCACCGGAATTGGTACCAACAGCGCGACCGTTCGTTTCGTCAACGCCACGAACACCAATATTAGCGTCGCGCAAAACGGCGTGGTCGGCGCGGGCAACTCGGGGCTCGGCTTCGGCAGCGGCTCGACCTGTCTCACCGTGAACTCGACCACGCCTACACTGACGTTCACGAACTCCACGACCGGCACGGCGATCACCGGCTTCACGCCGAACCTGGCGGCCGGCGGCAACTACACCATCGTCGCCTTCCCAGGCACGAACGGCGTGACGCAGTTCGCGACCCTCAGCAACTCGTTCACGCCGACGTCGGGCCAGAGCGGTCTGCGGGTCTTCAACGGCGCGTCCGGCTCCGGCAACGTCGTCCTGCTCAGCAACGGCGCGGTCCTGAACTCCGGCGCGACGACGTCGTTCGGCAACTCGAGCTCATTCTTCAGCACGGCGGGCGGCGCGCAGACCTTCACGTTCAACACCGGCACGGGCACACCGGTGTTCGGCAGCTCGGGCACGGTCACGCTGACGCCAGGACAGAACAGCACCGTGATCCTCGGACCGGCGGCGACCGGGACCACGGCACTGCGCTCGTTCGTTTCGACCGGCTGCTGAGCCACACGAAGCACGAAGGAGCGGCAACCCTCACGGGTGCCGCTCCTTTCGTTTGTACCGCTTCGCTCGAAGGCGGCGACGCGCTTCCCTACGCGAACACCACCGTCCCGCTCCCTCGACAATGAGTATCGGGAGAGCGGGGCGGAACTTGAGCATCACGTGCCGGCGCGCACCTCGAGACGGTAGCGGCCGTGGTTGTTGAGCCCCGCCGCCGGCGGCGCGCTCACGGTGAGGTAGTACGTTCCCGGCTGGAGCGTCGTCGAGATGCGCGAGCAGAACGGACCGCTCGCCAGCCCCGCATCGCCGCTCGTGCCGATCACCGTTCCCGTCGACG
>CBHWBX010000002.1:0-31049 GCA_966111935.1 uncultured Gemmatimonadaceae bacterium | reverse complement strand
GGCGAAAACAACAAAAGAATGAATAAAAAAAGAACGGCGACCCCACTCGGAGTCGCCGTTCCCATTTCAAGGCTGTTTCGTTCTTTCAGCAGTTCCTCTGCGGCCCTCTGCGCCTCCGCGTCTCTGCGGTGAAAGCAGTTGCTGTCCGCTTCACCCAGGCCCGGTCTTCTGATCCGCCGAGATCTTCGAGCTGAATTGCAGATTGAAGTTGTTCGTCGTCCGCGTGTGGAAGCTCTTGTACGTCGCCGTGTGGATGTCCTGCTCCTTCGCCGGCGACGACGCGATCGAGCCGGTGTCGACCTGGGCCTGCAGCCCGCGCTTGCACAGCTCCGCGTACACTTTGTCCGGGTCGAACGGCGTGATGCCGAACGAGATGTGATCCATCTGCGACGTGCGCTGAGCCGGCAGCTGGAAGCCCGGGGCGAGCGAGTTGCCGCCGCGGATCAGCAGGCCGCCGATCTCCGGCGAGATCTGCGTCTCGTTCTGGCTACCTTCGTCGCCGAGTCCCTTCCAGCCGAGCAGCGCCTCGTAGAACGCGACCGTCTCCTTGTAGCTCGTGACGCGATAGGAGATGTGATCGAGATACTTCGTCTGCCAGCCGGTCGCCTCGAACGGCAGCGCGACGCTGAGCTTCGCGTTCGCCGGCGTCGTGCGACGATTGCGATGATTGCCGTTGGTGATGCGGACGTTCATGCCGTCCGGATCCTTGACGAGGAAGGCGCGATAGTCGTTGCCCTCGTGCACGGCGACCGGATTGAGACCACGCGACTTGAGCGCGGCTTCGACCTTCTTCTCGTCCCACTTGTCGATGCCCCACGCGAAGCCGTCCCAGAGGACGCCGGCGCCGGGGATCGTTTCGAATGGGGTGTTCTCGCAGGCGGGGAACTGGATGCGTCCCGAGCCGACGCCCGCACCGGCGCCGCGCCCCGCGCCGCCGCCACGACCGCCGCGCGCGCTATCGCCCGGCGCACCACCGCGTCCGGCGCCGCCACCGAATCCACCCCCGCCACTGCGGCCCGCGCCGCGCGGCGGCGGCGTGTATCCGCCGCGAATGCGGACGCCGCCCCAGTCACCGATGTCCATCGCGATCTGCTTGCCGTCGTTGCTGCGCACCTTCCAGCCGAGCAGCGCCGCGTAGAACGCCGCCTCGCGCTCGGGGTCGGTCGCCTGCATGTCGAAATGGTCGAGCAGCACCGTCTTCCATCCCGTCGGCTCGAACGGCGGCTTCAGCGGATCGTGATTGCACGCCGCGGTGCTGTCACTGGCCCGGCCGGCGCAGCTCCCCTGACCGAACGAGCGTGAGAGCGGCAGCGCGACGGCCACGAGGCCGAGGGCCTGGAACAACTGACGGCGGGTGAGCGTGCCGCGATCGTACGCGGCAAAGGCTCGAGTCAACTCGTCCACGGGCAGCTCCGAGCTTGTGTTTGAAGTTTCAGCGGAGATCCACGTGGGAGACGATGGAACCGGATTGTTCGGTTGGCAAGGACTGGGCGGTTGGCGGCACCCATCGCGATGCAGCCCACAGCGCGGCCGCGACGTAGGGAACGGCGAGCGCGGGGCTCACCCGGCGGCGCCCCGACGGGCGGATCACGATCCACCAGAACAGCAGCGCCGTCGCGAAGACGCTGAGATGATCCAGAACATGCAGCGCGGGGTTCTGCTCGGCGGCCTCGTACGGCACGGGAAGGTGCCAGATCCAGAGTGCGATCGCCGGCAGCACGAGCACGACGCTTGGCGCGGTGAAGAACCGCCGCGCGTGCCGCATCGTCGGCCGGCATGCCCATGCGCCGATGCGAGGACGCAGCGAATCGGGGAGCCCCCACCACAACTCCGGTGCGGGGGCGGAGCGGACGAACAGCGGCGCCGCGCCGAGCGCGAGCAGCAGATGCTCGATCATATGCGCCGAGAACAGCTCGTTCGCCATCGCGTCGATCGGCGACGCGAGCGCGACGAACAGAACGAACATTCCCGCCGTGAACCATCGTGCACGATGATCGCCCGTGCGCGTCGGCGGTCGGCGACGCGCCGCGAGACGGATGTGACCGACATGATACCACACGCCGAGGACGACCATGAGCGTCACGACACCCGGCGTCACATTCCATTCGAACATGGAGGGCTGTGACTGCATGGTCCCTCACGACCCGAGCTCGCGGCAGTCGACGAAGACGATCGCGATCCGCCGAACGAGCGACGGGCGCATACTTCATTCCGGGAGCGGGACCGCTAGCGCGCCGATCGATTCTTGTCGAGGATCGCGACGACGATCAGGACGAACGCCGCAAGGCGCAGCAGATAGTACGGAGTCGTGCTGTGGCCGGTGACGAGCGCCGCGGCCAACGCGAGGCGCTGTAGCGCGAGCAGTCCGAACGCGCCGGAAAACAGCGCGAACAGCCGGTCGCGCGTGCGATGCCAGAAGCGCAGGAAGAACAGCGCGGCGACGAGGTAGCCCGCGGTCAGCAGCCCCGACACGAAGATGATCGTTGCGGCCTGGCCGGTCATCATCTCGTGTCCCAGATGAGGCCGTAGATGAGCGCGGCGATGCCGACGATCGACGGCAGCGTGCGAATGAGCGAGAGGTCGCGGTCCGGCAGGACGCCGACGTCGACGACGAGCAACAGGTTATTGAGCGCGAAGCACGCGAAGCACACCGAGCTCCAGAGAAGGAGCCGCGCGCGCGACCGCCGGTATCCCCGGATGAGGAGGGCGGTGCAGACGGCGCTCGTGATCGCGCACAGGATGTAGACGATGAAGGCGAAGTCGAACATCGATCAGTCGTCTCGCCGCAGGCGGAATGCGTCGGCGAAGGCCTGCACGGGAGACGTTCGGCTGTAGATGGCGCGGATCAACGTCACCGGCCGCGCATCGTACGCGGCGGCGAACGCGGCAACGATCGCCTGATCGCGCGGGCTCTGCGTCAGACGATACTTGCCCTCGTCGCTGAGGATCAGCTTGGCACGCTCGAGATCGCGCAGCACGCGATTGGTCCGGGCGATCTCGACATGCGCGTCCTTGGCGAGCCACTCGGCGTCGACCTGCGCACCACGCGAGAGACGGTACAGAATCTCGACGTGGTCCATCGACTCGAGCGTCTCGTCGATCAACCGACGCACTTCGGCGGGGAGTGAATTCTCCTCCATCGCCTACCGCGTCGGCGTCCGCGCCGATGGGATCGCCTGCGGGGCGGCCGGACGCGCGGCGTTCGCTCTCCAAGCAGTCATAAAGACAAATTAGTTCGCCTCCCACGCATTGGGAACCATTGGTTGGGAGGGAATGCATTTTCGTCAGGACCAGGGACCTGCCTTACAGTCCCTGCTCGAGCAGCCAGGCGACCGCCGTCGTGATCACGAACACGCCGTTTGCCGTCCATGCGGCGACGCCGAGCGCGCGTTCGATCTCGGAGCGAAAGTGGCGCGACGCTTCGCCGGATGGGACGGCGCGCCGACGATAGCTCTCGGCGTAGCGCGTGATCGTGAAGCGCAGTGCGCGCTCGCGGCGGCTGAGCATGTCCTCCACGGTGTCGTCCCACTGCGACGATCGTCGCGGCGACAGACAGGGGCCGACGCGCGAGTCGAGCGCGCGGACGAATGCGCGCGCGCGAAGGCCGAGGATGCGATTGTTGGCTGCTGAAACCGGGCGGGATTGGGCGGGACGGTCCGACGACGGCTGGGAAGAAGCAGCGGCGCTCGGAGCGGACGACGTCGCGGTCTGAGGCTTGGGCATCGCGGCCAATTAGACGCAAAACTTCGCCGGGCCGCAAGATCCCATACATTCGGCGCGCCGCGCGCGCCGACGAGTGCGCGTCAGGTGCCGAGCGAGCGGTCGGCCGAGTAGTAGCCGTCGAGCAGCCACGGGCCGGCGGAGACCATCAACACGCTTTTCGGATCGAGCGCCGGGATCGCGCTGCGCAGCGCATCCTTCATCGCCGCGAGTCCACGCTCAGGCGCGATGTCGAGCGCGCGCAGATGCGCCGCGTAATCCTTCACGGCGCGTCGCGCGGCGTGCCAGCATGGTTGATCGCACATGACGCCGCGCCCGGCCTCGCCATTCTCGCCGAACGGTGTCAGTACGTAGGGGCTCTGTGCGACGCAGCATTGCACCGCGTCGACCAGTGCCTCGGTAGGCGTCATCGTTCACTTCCTCGAAAAGCGGCAGTTCCAGCGGCGGGCGTGCGTCTGCTACGCCGCAAATTTGCGCTGTTTCCGGGCGAATGAACAGATGCATATGCGGATCTTTCACCGTATATAGGTGAGCCATTGCGGCCCCATTGCTTGACGCTTCAACGAGAACTCGGAGGAAGCACGGCATCGACGCGGCGCAGCACGACCGGCGCGCGACGCGGCCTCGTCTCGAGCGACAGCACGTCGCGGCTGTTGCCTTCGACGATCCATTCCTGGACGATCGCCGGGTCGGCGAAGCGAACCTTCCAGGAGCCGGGGAGCGCCGCGTTCGCGCCGACGACGGTGATCGTGTCGTACTCGACCTGCGCGTCGATCTCCGAGTAGAGTGGAACGATGCGCTGGTAGCCGGCGCGGAGCGGCAGCGAGCGGATGAGCGTTTCGGCTTGATTGAATGCGAATACCGGCTCGGCGAACGTCGTATCCGACGTCGTGAGCGAGTCGCCGGTCGTCACATGGCGGTGCACCGATCGCCCGTCGTAGCGGAGCTCGATCGTCTTCGCGCCGACGCGCAGCCATTCACGTCGCGGACGCGCCGAGCCGGCGTCGGTCCACAGGCTGTCCTCGGACAGCTGCGGCGGCGCGTACCGGAAGTGGGTGAGAATAGTCTTGCCGTCGTCGATGCGATTGAAGTCCGCGGAGCCGGTGGTGTACCGTCGCTCGCCGGAGTCCGCTCCGGCCGGTCGCATGAAGTAGGTGAAGCTCGACGCGCGATTCGCGAGCGGTTCCGTGCGAATGTCGCGATGGCCGGGGGCAAGAAGGACGCGTTCGGGGGGGTCCGCGCCCGTGCGCGCAGCGAAGCACGCGCAGACGGTGGTGAGCAGGAGAACGCTGTGGCGGAGGCGCATGATCGTAGGGCGAAGGTGCGCCCACTATACGCCTCCGGTCTCACGCAGCGGTTACGCTTTGGTGAGGTGATGGTAAGGAATGCTCGACGCGCGACAGTGCGCGCGGGCGACGGTCGTCGCGCGTTTGAGTCGCGCGGTGTACTGCTCGATCGACTCGTCGTCGCGCATGCGCGGCAGGACGAACGCCGCGTTGTCGGGCTGGCGCACGGGCTTGTCGCCGACCGGCTCGTCGACCATGAGATCCCCGCCGGCACGTTGGACGGCGCGCTCGAAATCCTCGACGGCGTCGAGCAGGCGCACGAGGTGCTCGGGCGATTCGTCGGTCGAGACGTTGATGCCGCGCTCGGCGAGCCGAGCGACGACGTCCTGCTTGGTGCGCCGCAGCTCGGCGGTGTCGAACTCGGTGGCGGCGTCGGGGTTCTGGCGTTCCGGGTCCATCGGTGCTCCTGTGCAGCGGTTGAATCGCACAGCGGGGCAGGAGACGTGCCTCTGAACGGCTGGACCGGCGTCGGCCGTGTGTGTACTTTATATCGCAGAGTTCTTCGTAACCAACAAGCCCGTTCGGAGCGCATCGGTTGGCCCATCTCACACGGCGACGCATCCGCCTCACCCTGCTCGGAGTCGCCGCGGCCGCGCTCGTCGTGCTGGCGCGACGATGGAAGGAAACGTCCGACCGCGGCGGACAGCAGCCGGTCGAGCCGTTCCGCATCGCCGGCAACTTCTACTATGTCGGCGCGAACGACGTCGCCGCGTTTCTCCTCACGAGCCCCCAAGGTCACGTGCTCATCGACGGCGGCTATCCCGGCACGCCGCCGCTGATCATGAACAGCATCGCGAAGCTCGGCTTCGACATTCGCGACGTCAAAGTGCTCCTCAACTCCGAGCCGCATCTCGATCACGCCGGCGGGCTCGGCGCGCTTCAGAAGGCGTCGGGCGCCGAAGTGTGGGCGAGCGCGGCGAGCGCGGACGTGCTCACCTCCGGCGGCGACGATGTGGCGATGCCGCTCATCGCGCGCATGGCGGTGTGGATCGGCGCGATTCAGTATCCGAAAGTCCAGGTGCAGCACGTCGTGAAGGACGGCGACACCGTCCGCCTTGGACCGAACGCGATCACGGCGCACATCACCCCCGGCCATACGCGCGGCTGCACCTCCTGGACCTTCCGGGTGCGCGAGGGCGACCGCGATCTCGACGTCGTCAGCGCGTGCAGCCTCGTCGGGCTCGGCTTCTCGTACGAGGGCGACTCCGCCGACTTCGAGCGAACGTTTCGGACGCTGCGTGCGCTGCCCGCGGATATCTGGGTCACGTCGCACGGGCGGCTCTTCGGTCGCTATCGCAAGTTCGCGGCGCGCGACAGCGCGAAGAGTCCGGCCGATCCATTCATCGACCGCTCAGGATATCTCGCGTACATCGATTCCGGAGAGGCTCGCCTCCGGCGGTCTTCCCGGCACTAGGGAAGTGCAGGGAGCGCCCACGGGCTCTGCCACCGCGCGTATTCAGCCGACGTGAGCTGAACGAGCACCGGCCTCTTCGCGCGATCGAGCCATTCGATCACGCGCCGTAGCTCGTCGCGATCGAAGGCGGTGCAGCCGGCAGTGTGCGAATCGGGTCCGCCCCAGATGTGCAGGAAGATGCACGACCCGCGGCCGCGCACCGGCGTCGGCGCGTTGTAGCCGACGATGACGCCCATCTCGTACTGCGGCACCGATCGCATGTGCTCGGCACTGTTCCAGTCGAGGAGCGGCACGGCGCTCTTCTCGACGACGGTGTTGTAGTGCACCGACGCCGTGTCGTCCACGCAGTCGCTCGCGTCGGTGAGCTGCACGTATGGCGTGCGCAGCCCGGACACGGCGCTCGGCGGTGCATAGCCGAAGACGGTGTCGAGCGGGAAGATTCCGGCCGGCGCCTTGCCGTCGCCTTCGTGCTTGTGCGGCGCCGATGGCGCGCCGGCATCCATCGCGTCGAAGCCGACGCCCCAGGCGAGACCGGTCCGTCCGACGACGATCGGAACGGCCGCTCCTTCGCCACGCCACGGGTCGCGCGCACTCGCGCGGGTGAAACGATGCATCGTCCCCTGCACGGCGTCCCACGACGGCGTCGTCACGACGACGAGCTGCCGAGCGTCGGCGAGCAGGGGTGGACGCGATGCGCTCACGGCGCCGGTGTGCGGACGACAGGCCGCGACGAGCAAGGCGGCGACGAGAGGCAGGGGACGGAAAGCGCGACGCGACATTCGTACACGATACTGCCTCGCCGCGCTTCCGTCAGCTATCCGATTCTTTCTCGTCGCGCTTGCGGGCGACGATGCAGCTGTCTCCCTCGGCGTCGCTGAAGTCGGCCGCCTGATCCACACCGCGCAGACGATGGTCCGCACTCTCGCTCGCGCCCGTCGTGCTCGTCTTGCGTTCGTCCCGTTTGCGCTGATCGTCGCGCGAGTCGTTTTGGTTGGTCGTCATCGGTTGGCCCCCGTCTTCCCTGGTAGGGAGGAGGCACTAATAGGACCAGTCATTGGGCTCGAATCGCACTCAGCGTATCGAGCCGCGACGCGCGTCGAGCGGGGACGTATGCGGCGACGAGGCCGGTTGTCGCGAGCACCAGTGCGACGATCACGAACGTCGTCGCATCGTTCGGGGTGACGCCATAGAGCAGCCCGGCAACGACGCGTGTCCCAGCTCGGGCGATCGCGATGCCGGCGATCGTGCCGATCACGACCGGCGTCATCCCCGAGCGCAGCACCATCGTGACGACCGACGTCGACGGTGCGCCGAGGGCGAGCCGGATGCCGATCTCGGCACGACGCTGGGCGACGCCGTAGGCGATCACGCCGTAGATGCCGATGCTCGCGAGCACAAGCGCGAGGCCGCCGAAGGTGCCGAGCAGCCACGCGTTGAAGCGCGGGCGGATCACCGATTCGCCGACGATCGTCTCGAGATCGAGCGCGCGATGCGCGGGGAGCTCCTGATCGACGCGGCGGATGGCGTCGGCGATCGCGCTGTTGAGCGCGGCCGCGGGCTGCGTCGAGTGAATCGTGATCCACACGCCGGGGAAGGGGAACTGCGCGAACGGCACGTAGATCACCGGCTTCACCGGCGAGCCGACGCCCTCGTACACCGCATCTCCGGCGACGCCGACGATCGTGCGTGTCTCGCCATTGACCTGGATCTGGCGTCCGACCGCTTCCTGGTTCGCGAAGTAGCGGCGTGCGAGCTCGGCGCTGATGACGGTCGTGCGCGGCCCCGTGGCGTCGTCGCGCGCGTCGAAGGCGCGCCCGCGGGTGATCGGAATGCCGAGTGATTCGAGGAACTGCGTCGTCGCGGGGATGAAGATCGCGATGCGCTCATGTCCGGGCTCGGCCGCCGGCTGTCCGACGATCTCGAAGCCCTCCGATTCCTGAATGCGCGTCGGCGGAAGGCTCGTGCTCGCTCCCGCGGCGGTCACGCCGGGGATCGCGCGAATGCCGTCGAGCACCGCGGCGAGCGCGCGCGACTTGGCGTCGCTCGACTGATAGCGCGGCCCGACCATCGTCAGCTGCGCGACCGCGACCCGCTCCGGCTTGATTCCGAGCTCGCTCGACGTGAGCAGCATGAAGCTGCGCAGCATTAGCCCCGCGCCGACGAGCAGCACGACGGCGAATGCGACTTCCATCGAGGTCAGGATCGAACGGGTGCGCGCGCCCTGCGCGGCATTCGCGCTTCCCTTGCCGCGCAGCGCGTCCTGCATGTCCCGTCCCCAGCCGAGGATCGCCGGCACGACGCCGAAGAGCAGGCCCGTGACGAGCGAAAGGATGAGCGCGAATGCGAGGCTCTGGCCGTCGATCGCGACGTTGGCGAGGCGCGGGATGTCCGCGGGGGCGAAGGCGATGAGCGTGCGCTTGGCGACGAACGCGACGCCGATCCCGGCGATGCCGCCGAGAAGGCCGAGCAGCACGCTCTCAGTGACGAGCTGTCGCGCGACGCGGCCGCGATGTGCGCCGAGCGCGCGGCGCACGGCGAGCTCGCGCCGGCGCGTCGAGAGACGAGCGAGCAGCAGGTGCGCGACGTTGACGCAGGCGAGGAGCAGGATCAGGCCCGCGGCGCCGAACACCGTCCAGAGCCCGCGCTGCACCTTGCCGACGGCGTCATCGCGGACCGATTGCAGATGGATGTCGAGTCCGGCGTCGGTCGTCGGATAGCTCTCGGCGAGGCGGCGTTGAATCGCGTTCATCGCACGCTCGGCCCGCGTCATCGTGACGCCCGGCGCGAGACGCGCGACGACGCGATAGCCGTGCAGCGAGCGGCGGGTGAGCCAGGGCGTCTCGCCGCGCTCGTCGCGCGATGCGCCCATCGTGTACAGCGTCGTCCAGAGATCGATGTCCGGCGATGGGAATTGGAAGCCGCGCGGCATCACGCCGACGATCGTGAACGTCGCGTCGCCAAGGCGGATGTTTCGGCCGATGATGTTCGGATCGCCGGCGTAGCGCTCCTGCCAGACGCGATAGCTGATCGCCGTCACCGGGAGCATCTCTTCGTCGCGGCGCGGCAGACGACCGAGGAGCGGCTTCGCGCCGAGCACGTCGTAGAGGTTGCCCGTGCCCATCGCCGCGCGATACTGCGCGTCACCCTCGGGACCGGTGACGTCGAAGCGATTGAAGGCGTAGCCGGCGAGCCCGGTGAAAACGTTCGCGTCCTTCTGCCAGTCGCGAATGTCGGGGAGCGACGCCGGATTCCGATCGCTCGGCGACGACGTCGGCGACGTCCAGACCGAGACGAGGCGCGCCGGATCGGCGTAGGGTAGGTCGCGAATCAGCACCGCGTTCACGATGCTGAAGACGGCGGTGTTCGCGCCGATTCCGAGCGCGAGGGTGAGGACGACGGCGGCCGTGAAGCCGAGATCACGGCGCAGGACGCGCGCGGCATAGCGCACGTCCTGCAGCACGTCGTCGATGAAACCGAGGCACCGCTTCGTCAAAGGCATGGTCGGCCGCTGGGATAGGCTGTCGAATCAGAGACAGCCTGACGGCCGAAAGCGTTGGGTCGTTGCCGATCAGTCGGCCATCAGCTCGCGCGGCGGGGGAATCAGGTCGAGGAACGGGCGGTAGAGCCGCCGCAGATCCTCGTGGCTGATGTAGGCGTGCGCGGCGATCGCGAACGCGGCGAGATGGGCGATGCGCCGCATCCGGTGCACCGCGGTCTCGGGCAGGATCTCGCTGAAGATCGCGAGGTCGTTGTTGATGCGTGCCGAGATGCGCTCGACGATCTTCGGCATCGTACGCAGGGCGAAGTGCAGGCGACGGCGGGCGGCGTAGTCGGCCTGCTCTTCCATGAGGAGGCGTCGCGGCGATGCGGGATACCGTTCGTCGAAGTCGTCGCTCATCCCCTTGTTGTTGGCGGCGGCAAGCCAGGTCGCCGCGGGGAGACAGCGCAGCTGGTTGAGAAAGCGGGCGACGAGCGCGCTCGCTTCCCCGTACCACCGCGTGTCCTGCTCCGCCTCGACGATCGAGAAGGCGTTGCCGTTGAGAGCCATCGTCATCCTTGCCTCCGTTCCGGAAATGGTTGTCGGGCACCGCGTGCTCGAGGAGACCGAGCGCGCGGTGGGCGAAAGACCGATTTTCGGGAGGTGGACGTGCGCAAGCGCGTCCGCGTCCTTCCGACTGATGTCGGAGGAACGCTTCCACCTTCCATGCGGCCTGCGAGGTTAGCTGACGGGTTAGGAGCTGGAAGTCTCCCTCCGGCGTGTTGCCGGATACACCCCTGATGCCTGGGTCCCCCGCCGCGCGGCATGCCTGCCGTGCGTTCGGCTGTGGTGCTGGTGCTGCTGGTACGTCAGGTACGGCCTGGTGTTCCTACACGCATCATCGCGACGTGTTCACGGATCGTCAAGCGGTCTGGGCGTCGTGCCTCGGATACCTCCTCGGTTGGGACAATCCCGCGTCGAATGAAGAGCAAACGCGCGAAGCTGGGCGAAGGCCGCGAACCTAAGGCCGGAATCCTCGCGCCGCGGTGGGCTCCGTCACAGTTCGGTACTTCGATGATTCGTCCTCGCGCGTTCGCGGGCTTCGTCAGTCTTCGCGGGTTTGCTGTTCAAACGACGAGGAACCATTCCGGGCTCGGAGATGTCAATCGATACGTTGAACCTGAATTTGACAAAATACGAATGAACCCGTATCGTCTACTAGAAATCTAGTAGATAACCCCTCCACCGGACATCGCGATGCGGATCCTCGCAGCGGCGGCCCTCTCTCTCTCGATCGCGCTCTCGCTCGGCGCGCAAGCCAGGCCGGCACGCCACATCATCCAGGGCCGCGTCACGAGCGACAGCGGCGGGGCGGCGATCACCACGGCCGACGTCCTCGTCACAATCGCTCCGAGCGCCGAGACGGTGCTCGGCAAGACCGACGCGAACGGCGCCTATCGCATCGAGATCGGGAATCCGACCGGCGAGTACATTCTCAACGTTTCGGCGCTCGGGTTTCGTCCCTTCCGGCAGCGCGTCACCATCGCCGCCGCCGATTCGATCGCGACCGTGAACGCGCACCTCGCGCCGAACATCCAGCAGCTCACCGGCGTACGCGTCCAGGCCACACGTCCCAGGCCGCCGCGAAACCTCGCCAACGAAGGCCAGCCGGGGACCGATCCCACCAACCGCACGGTCGACGGCGTGAACAACGCGCTGCCGCCGGAGCTCCAGGGGAATCTCGACGCGATGGCCGCACTCGTTCCGGGTTACAGCGCGCTGCCCGGCGGCGGCTTCTCTGCGTTCGGCCTCGGCGCGGACGCGAACATGAAGACGGTCAACGGGATGAGCTTCGGCGGCGATGCGCTGCCACGCGATCTGCCGACGTCGACGCGCTACGTCTCGTCGCCGTGGGACCCGACGCGCGGCGGCTTCAGCGGCGCGCTCGCCTCGACGACGATCTCGCGCGGATCGAACATCGACCGCAGCAGTGCACGCGTGACGCTCGACGCGCCGTTCCTACAGGTCGCCGACCCGGTCGCCGCGCGCTTCGGGCAGACGTTCACGAACCTCCAGCTCGGCGGGTCGAAGCAGGGGGCGCTCTCGCTCGACAAATACTTCTACAGCGCCGGCTACTCGGCGTCGCTCACCCGCGCCTCCGTGTCCTCGCTGCTCGATCTCGACTCGGACGTCCTCACCCATGCGGGCATCGCCCCCGACTCGGCGTTCCGTCTCACGCAGATCCTTGGCGCGCAGCACATCCCCGTGACGATGGGTGGCATCCCGGATCAGCGAACGACATGGGGCGCGAACTTCGCCGAGCGATTCGACTACGCGCTGCCGAACCCTCCCGCGGGGCAGACACCACCTCCGCAATGGAACGTCGTCGTGCTCGGGAACTACTCCGAGACGCGCGCCGCGTCGCTCACGGCGACCGCGCTCCCGGCGACGACTGGGAAGACGAGCGTCGGCGGCGCGCAGCTCCAGGGGATGTACTCGCGCTACTTCGGCATGCGCGGCGACTATGTGAACGAGACGTCGCTCGGTGCGTCGTTCAACGAGACGAAGGGATCGCCGTATGCGGCGCTGCCGAGTGGCAACGTGCTGATCGCATCGTCGCTCGACGGCGCGACACCGACGATCGGATCGCTCGGCTTCGGCGGCAACAGCTTGCTCGCGCGCGACAATCGTCTGATCGCGCTCGAATCGAACAACCAGACGACGTTCCTGTTCAGGAATCGCCAGTCGATGCCGACGAGCCTCTACTTCCAGAGCCGCTACGAGCACTTCGATCAGTCGTTGAGCGCGAATCGACTCGGCTCGTTCAGCTATGCGTCGCTCGGCGATCTCGCGGCGAATCGCCCGAGCAGCTTTTCGCGAACGCTGAATACGCCCGACCGTTCTGGGGGTGAATGGCTCGGAGCGGCGGCGATGGGGACGGTGTACAACGCGACGAGCTTCGTGATCACCGGCGGTGCACGCATCGATGCGAACGTGTTCACCGGACTGCCGGCGTACAATGCGGCGCTCGATCAGGCGTTCGGCGTGCGCAACGATCGCGGGCCGAGCTCCGTCGCGGTGAGTCCGCGCGTCGGCTTCAACTGGTATTACAGGACGAAGTCGCCGCAGGTCAGCGTGAACGTGTCGCCGTTCTCACAGCTCATTCGCGGCGGTCCGTCGATCCGCGGCGGCGTCGGCGAGTTCCGGAACTTCCTGCGCAGTGATCTCCTGTCCGACGCGATCGGCACGACCGGACTGCCGGGCACCGCGCAGCGCCTGGTGTGCACAGGTCCGGCCGCACCGATTCCCGATTGGCAGGCCTATCTCGACGATCCGTCGTCGGTGCCGACGAGCTGCGCCGGCGGCGCGACGGTGTTCGCCGACACCGCGCGCGCGGCGGTACTGATCGATCCGTCGTACAAGCCGATGACCTCGTGGCGCGCGACGCTCGGCTGGACGAACAATGTGCTCGGCAATTACGTCGCGTTCGACGGCGCCTATTCCATGAATCTGCATCAGCCGGGCGTGGTCGATCTCAACTTCGCCGGTGCGCCGAAGTTCGCGCTGCCCCTCGAGGGGAATCGTCCGGTGTTCGTGTCGGCGGGGAGCATCGTGCCGGGGACGGGCAGCGTCTCGGCGGTGGAGTCGCGTCGCACGGCGACGTTCAGCCGCGTGAGCGATAGCGTGTCCGATCTTAGCGGCGAGACGAAGCAGCTCACCGCGTACGTCGTGCCGAATCTGCCGTTCCGCTTTGGGCTCGTGACGTTCGGGTATACGTGGTCGGACGCGCGCAGCCAGGCGCGCGGCTTCGATCAGAGCACTTCCGGCGATCCGCGAGCGATCGAGTGGGCGGCGGTTGCGTCGCAGCCGCGGCATCAGCTCGTCGTCCAGGCGGGGCGGAACGTGTTCAACCGGCTCTTCTTCACTTCGTCGATGAAGTTCTCGTCGGGGCTGCGTTACACGCCGATCGTCGCGGGCGATGTGAATGGCGACGGCTGGGGCGGCGACCGTGCGTTCGTCTTCGACCCGACGCGGACCACGGACAGCGCGGTGGCGAACGGCATGCGGTCGCTGCTCGCGAGCGGATCGACATCGGTGCGCGACTGTCTCGCCTCACAGCTCAACACGATCGCGGGGCGGAATAGCTGCGTCGGCCCGTGGTCGGCGACGATGAATGCGAGCTTGATCGGCGCGAACCTCGGCAAGAACGGCCGCTATACCGTGACGATCAACCTCGCGAATCCGCTCGGCGGCATCGATCAGCTGCTGCACGGCAGCGACAAGCTCCATGGATGGGGCGCGACGCCGCTCGCCGACGGGACGCTCTATCAGGTGCGCGGCTTCGACGCGGCGGCGCAGCGGTTCGTCTACCAGGTGAACCCGCGCTTCGGCAACACGAACCCCGCGTTCAACACCTTCCGCACGCCCTTCCGGATGACGCTCGACATCCGCATCGCCACGGGCGGCAACGTGAACGAACAGGCGGTGGTGCTGAACATGCGCATCAAGCCACCGCTTGCCGGCACGCGCGCCTCGGCGGACACGATCAAACAGCGTTACGTCTGCGGCAACGGCACTGGTGCGAACGGCTATTCGGACATCTATCGCCTGATGCTGCGCCTCTCCGACTCCCTCGCGCTCTCGCGCGAGCAGGTCGAGCGGATCCAGGCGCGCCAGCGCGAGATGCGCGCGAAGGCGGATTCGATCTATGGCGATCTCGCGAACTACCTCGCCAATCTCCCCGCGAGCTTCAGCGCCCCCGAGGCCGCGAAGCACGTCACGGATACCGAGACGGAGATGTGGAAGCGGATCTATGGAGAGGCGACCTTCCTCAAAGAGCTGCTCACCCCCGGGCAGCTCCGACTCCTGCCGCTGCCGCTGTTCAACATGGTGACGACCAAGAGTCCGAACTTCAATGCGAGGTTCTATTTCGGGCCGGGATGCGTGGGCTGACTCACGACACTGACAGCGGATGCGTCGCAATCCCGAGATGCGTCATCAATTCGTTCGCCGCGGCGTTGCCTGCTCGGTTCGCGCCGATCGTCGACGCCGACGGGCCGTAGCCGACGAGATGGATGCGAGGGTCTTTCGCGACCTGGGTCGCGAGCCGGCCGGTCATGACGATGCCGCCGTTCTCGTCGCGGAGCTGGAGGGGCGCGAGATGGTCGAGTGAGCTGCGGAAACCGGTGCACCACAGAATGACGTCGGCGCGGATCGTCGTGCCGTCGGGCCAGTGGACGCCATCTTCGACGATGTCACTGAACATCGGCAGGCGATGGAGGACGCCGTGCTCACGCATCGCGATGATTCGCGGCGTGACAGGAAGTCCAGTCACAGAGACGACCGACTGCGGCGGCAAGCCGGCGCGCACGCGGTCCTCGACGAGCTTCACCGCGGCCCGGCCGGCCTCGTCGTTGAATGGACCCTCGCGGAACTCCGGTGGGCGTCGCGTCACCCAGGTGGTCGTCGTGACGCGCGAGATTTCGTCCAGGAGTTGGATCGCCGAGATGCCGCCACCGACGATGACGACGTGCTTCCCGATGAACTCCTCGGCGGTGCGGTAGTCCTTCGTGTGAAGCTGGCGGCCGCGAAAGCGATCGGCGCCCGGGTACGTCGGGATGTACGGCGTCTCCCACGTGCCGGTCGCGTTGATGATGCCGCGCGCCGAGAGGTCGAAGCGATCGGACTCGACGACCAGACGATCACCGCGATCGCAGACGACGCGCACGCTCACCGGTCGATAGACCGGAAGGTGAAATCGCTGCTCGTACGCCGTGAAGTAGCGCGGTACCGCGTCGGCGGCGCGGACTTCGGTCGCGTCGGTGTCGACGGTGTCGGAGAAGGGCATGCCCGGCAGATCATGGATCCGGTTCACCGTGCTGAGCGTCAGCGACGGCCAGCGGTACTGCCACGCGCCGCCGGGGGATGGCGATTGATCGAGCACGACGTAGCCGGTGATCGGAGCCAGCCCGAGTCGCCGCAGATGATAGGCCGAGGAGAGGCCGGCCTGGCCGGCACCGATCACGACGATGTCGGTCTTGAGCCGTGCGGTCGGCCGCGGTTCGACTGCGTCGGGGTTGGCCATTCCCCCAAAAGTTACGCGCGCTGCAAACCGAGTGAGCGCACCAGCAACGCCAGGCAGCCGATCCCGACGACAGCGCACGCCACGAAGGCGACGCGAATGCCGAAGAACTGCGTGAGTGCGCCGACCGCGAGCGGCCCGACCATGTCGCCGAACTCCTTGAACGACTGTGCGGCGCCGATGCCGGCGCCGAGCTGCTTCGGGGACACCGTGGCACCGACCATCGCGTCGCTGTTCGTCCACACGACTCCGACGCCGGCGCCCGCCATGATGACCACGAGGATGAGAGGCACGCCGCTCACGAACGTCGTCGCGCCGACCGCGACTGCCGCGAGCAACAGGCCGGCGATCACCGTCGCGCGGATGTCGTAGCGGTCGGCGAGGATTCCGGCGACCGGCTGCACCAGGAGATACGCGGCGGTCGTGATGCTCAGCACGACGCCCGCATCCCTGGTCGAATAACCGAGATCGTGCAGGTAGACGGGAAGGAATCCGAACAGGACGCCGACGAGAAACATGTTGATGACGATGATCCCGTAGATCGGCGTCAACCGTGGATCCATGAAGATCTCGAGCGTCTCCCGGAACGACGGCTCGTCGTCGTCATCGAGCTCACCGCGCTCGTCGCCGGGGAGAAAGAGCGAGAAGATCGTCGCGACGAGCGCGACGGCCGCCGAGACGACGAAGATCGCACTGAAGCCGAGCGCGTGCGTGATGAATCCACCCACGGCAGGCGCGACGATGTATCCGGCGCCCTTGATCGCGTTGTAGATGCCGAACGCGCTTCCGCGGCGGTCCTCGAAGTACCGCGCGACGAGACTGATCGATACGGTCGACAGCGCCGCCGCGCCGAGCCCTTGGACGAACCTGACGACGACGAGCAGACGCGCCGGGATGACCAGGAAGAGCAGCGAGCCGAGAATGAACAGCAGCAGTCCGCCGAGCAGCGTCAGCTTCATGCCGCGCCGGTCAGCGAGAAAGCCGGCGGCGGGCTTGGCGAACAGCTCGGCGAAATCATAGACCGCGATCAACACGCCGATCGTCAGCGCGCCGGCCCCGACGGTCGCGGCGTACGCCGGCAGATTCGTCGCGACGATGTGCGCGCCGAACGACGTCACGAACCCGCACAGGGCCAGCACCAACAAACGGAACGTGCGGCTCACACGGCCGCCTCGATCGGGACGGCGGGAATGCTCATCCGTGGAGTATAGCTACCACGGCCTTGTTGGACCTCCGACCTAGATCCTTGAGTCAGTAGTCGGATTACACGTCGCCCGGCGATACAACAGATACGTGAGATACGTGTGCACCTCACTTCATTCGAAGGGCTGAGTCAACAATGCTGGAAGACACTGTCAAGGCCGCCTACGGCCGAACCAAATGGTCGCTGATCTTTCGCGGCATTCTCGGAATTGCCATCGGTATCTACATCCTCGCGCGTCCGCTGCCTTCGATCGCCGCGTTCGCACTCGTGATCGCACTCTGGGCGCTGGTCGACGGCATCGCCAACATCGCGCGCGCGTTCGCGCTGCGCGGCGTCGTGAGCCACTGGGGCGCGATCCTCGCGCTCGGCATCATCGGCGCGCTGTTCGGCATCGCGGCGTTGTTCTATTTCCCGGCGCTGTCGCTCGCGTTCGCCGTCACGTGGGTCGCGCTCTGGCTGGTCCTCGGCGGTGCCACGATGATCTACATCGCCGTGCAGGAGCGGAAGCTCGGGATGTCGTGGGGCTGGACGATGACGCTCGGCGTGCTCGCGATCGTCGCTGGTGTCATCGAGTACAGCTATCCGGGAATCACGCTCGTCACCCTGATGGGTTTGATCGCGGCGTTCGCGATCATCGCCGGCGTCTCGATGCTTGCCGCGGCCGCGCGGCTCGGATCGACAAAGCGGGATATCGAAGAGCTTCGCCGCGACGTGCGCGAGCAGGAGCGGGAAGACACGACGCACATCGACCGGGGCGGAACTCCGGGCTCGCGCGCCGCGTAGCCGCGGCGGATGAGCGAAGCGAGCGAGGCGGCGGTGTAGGCACTCGGTCCAATGCCTGATCAGACGTGTCTTCCCTACGTTGTGTCGCCCCGCGAGGGCGGCCGACAACGACAACTGGAGAAGACACATGGCGACGATGGACACGATCACCACCACCCCGATGGATACGATCACCACCAAGGACGGCGTCCGCATCTTCTACAAGGACTGGGGAAGCGGACAGCCGATCGTATTCTCGCATGGGTGGCCGTTGTCCGCCGACGACTGGGACAACCAGATGATGTTCTTCCTTCAGAACGGATTCCGCGTGATCGCCCATGACCGCCGGGGCCATGGCCGCTCGACGCAGACGTCGACCGGCAACGACATGGATCACTACGCCGACGACCTCGCCGAGCTGACCAATCATCTCGAGCTGCGGAATGCGGTGCATGTCGGCCACTCGACGGGTGGCGGCGAAGTCGTCCGCTATCTCTCCAGGCACGGCGACGATCGCGTCGCGAAGGCGGCGCTCATCAGCGCCGTGCCGCCGTTCATGCTCAAGACGGCGGACAATCCCGGAGGGCTCGACAAGTCCGTCTTCGACGAGCTACGAAAGGGAACGGGGATGCATCGCGCCCAGTTCTATCACGACTTCGCGGCCGGACCGTTCTACGGCTACAATCGCTCCGGGGCCAAGCCCAGCGAGGGGATCATCGAGAACTGGTGGCGGCAGGCAATGATGGGCGGCATCGATGCGCAGGTGGAATGCATCGCCGCATTCGGCGAGACCGATTTTCGTCCCGATCTCGCGAAGATCACCGTACCCACGCTCGTCATGCACGGCGAAGATGATCAGGTCGTACCGTACAAGATCGGCGGACCTCTCACGGCGAAGCTGCTGAAGAACGCCACGTTCAAGGGGTACCCGGGGTTCCCGCACGGAATGCCGACCACCAACGCCGACACCATCAACGCCGATCTGCTGGCGTTTATCCGCTCGTAGGCCGATGCACATCGCGATCCTGGGACACGGTTCGCTCGCCGACTGCCTCGCACGCGCCGCGGAGCGTGCGGGGCACGCCGTCGTGCGCGCCGAGCCGAATGCGAAGGGCGAGGGTAAAGTGACGGCGTCGATGCTCGTCGTCGCCGATGCGCCGGAAGTGGACGTGTCGGATCCGACGCTGCGCGGCGCGCTCGCCGACGGCGCCGTGGTCGTCGACGCGGTTTCACCGTCGGTGCTGCCACGATTGATGAAGGACGCCACGGCGCCCGAGGCGAAGCGGTGCGTCGTACGCGCCTTCGCGAGCGTGCCCGCGGATCGGCTCGAGCGCGCGATCGAGCGGGGGCGAAGCGACGGCGGCGCGGCATCGCTCGCCGTTCCGCTCGTCGGCGACAATCACAACGCCAAGGTCGTCGTCGAGAAGTTCATTCGCGACATCGGGCTCGAGCCGTTCGACGTCGGGGCACTCGGCACGGTGAACGTGATCGAGCCCGGCGGCGCACTCTGGGGTAAGGCCTACACACCGACCGAGATGCTCGAGGCGGTTGGCGACCTCTCGGGCGACGGCTGACGCGCACACGGCGAGAGGGCTGCGTCTCTTTGTGAAAACTTCGCGCTAAGTTCGCGCGATCGCCGCTGTCCGCATCGCGAATCCGGTGTACGCTACGGCAGGCGACACGGAGATCCGATGCGGCTTCCATGGAGAGCGGCGCTCATCCTCGCGCTGCTGTCGAGACAGGCGACCGCGCAGCGGCGCGGCTTCGGCGATGCGTTCGGCTGTGAGGATCTCCCGACGCACGCCGTGCCCTACGGCGGACGCTTCGCCTTCGCTCGCCTGCGCTATACGGGCGGCGCCGGCAACTGCTACTATCGCGGTGAGCCTTCGTGGGCACACGGCTACGGCTACACGAGCAACGGTACCGCCGAGTCCAATCTTCTGAAGATCGCCGCGGATGTGAGCGTCTTCCGTCCGCACCCCGACGAAACCGCCGTCGTCGACGTCGGAGATCCCGCGCTGTTTCGATATCCCGTCGCATTCATGGTCGAAGGCGCCTACCTGACGCTCGACGACAAGGAAGTTCTCAACCTTCGCAAGTACCTGCTGAAGGGCGGATTTCTCGTCGTCGACGATACGCGCGAGGACGCGATGCGCGGCAAGACCGGCTGGGCGACGATGACCTCCGTCTTCGCGCAGGTCCTTCCCGGTCTCCATCCGATCGACATCAGCCCCGACCACCCGATCTTCCACGCCTTCTTCGACATTGCCGCGGGCGGCGTCGTGCCGCAGGCCTACGATCGCGGGCCGCCCCTCTTTCGCGGAATCTTCGTCGACAACGATCCCGCGAAGCGGCTGCTCGTGATGATCAACTTCAACACCGACGTTTCCCAGTATTGGGAGTTCTCGGCGACGGGCTTCCGTCCAGTCGACGAATCGAATCAGGCGTACAAGCTCGGCATCAACTACCTGTTCTACGCG
The DNA here is from genome assembly GCA_966111935.1 of uncultured Gemmatimonadaceae bacterium. Lineage (GTDB taxonomy): Bacteria > Gemmatimonadota > Gemmatimonadetes > Gemmatimonadales > Gemmatimonadaceae > JAQBQB01. Next base: position 10,563 of record CBHWBX010000002.1, on the reverse strand, counting down.
CTCACGCACTGAGATCGGTTCGCGCGACCACCAGGCACGACACGCCCGAGAAGTCCACGAAGATCTGCCGTCGCGTGTGCGCCATGCGCAGCACCGCGGTGTCGCAGTACGCGCAGCGCAGGATCACGCCCATCGCGTGGCCGTAATCGAGCAGCGCGCCCACCGGTGCGCTGCGTCCGCAGCCGGCGCAGGTCGCCATCGCCGCCGTCGTGTCGACGGCGAACAGCTCGCGCAGCGCCCCTGCCGCCGAGTTCCCGTCCAGCCGTGCATCTTCGACTTGCATCGTTCACCCCGTGGGTCCGAATCGCTCGGTCCTGATCTTCGATGCGTCATGGCCGAGCTCCACGAGCATCGACGCGACCGACTCCACGAACGGCGTCGGTCCGCAGACGAAAACGTCAGGCTTCTCCGACGCCGGCCACGCAAACTCCTCGAGCATCATGCGATCGACGCGTCGGTGATAGCCGGGCCAGTCGGCCGGCACGGAGCGCGTGAGCGTCAGCGCGACGGAAACGTCGTGGTCGCCGCCGAGCTGCTGGAGCTCGTCGCGATAGATGACGTCGTCCCGCGAGCGCACCGAATAGAGGAGCTTCGCCGGACGCTTCTTCAGCGACGCATCCGTGGAGCGCTCGCGATGGCGGAGCATCGCCATCAGTGGGACGATCCCCGATCCGCCGCCGATCAGCATCAAAGGGCCTTCCGACGCGCCGTCCCATACGAAATAGCCGCCGATCGGTCCGCGAACTTCGAGCCCATCGCCAGGACGCAGCACGTCGCACAGATAGGTCGAGACCTCGCCGTCATCGAGCCGCTCGATCGTCAGCTCGACCGACGAGCTCTCCGGCGCCGACGCGATCGAATACGACCGCTGGGCCTGATAGCCGTCCTCGGCGACGAGCCGGACGTCGACGTGCTGTCCCGCGCGATGGCCGGGCCAGCCGGGAACGTCGAGCGCGAGCGTGCGCACGTGTGACGTCTCGTCGCTCACCGAGAGCACGCGCGACACTCGCCACTCCAGGCGAGCGGTCACGGATCGCCCTGGTAGCGCTGCTCGCGCCACGGATCTCCGCGATCGTGATAGCCGAGCTGTTCCCAGAAGCCCGGCTGGTCGTGATCGGCGAAGCGGAGGCCGCGCACCCACTTCGCACTCTTCCAGAAGTAGAGGCGTGGGACGAGCAGCCGCGCCGGCCCGCCGTGCTCGGGCGCGAGCGGCTCGCCCTCGTACTCGAGCGCGATCCATGCCTTGCCGTTCGTCACGTCGTCGGTCGGAAGGTTCGTCGTGTAACCACCGTCGGAAAAGGCGACGACGTACGGTCCGATCGAAATACCGCGATCGCGCGCCGCATCGAGCAGCGTATCGATCGACACGCCTTTCCAGTGGGTGTCGAGCTTCGACCACTTCGTCACGCAGTGGATGTCCACCGTCGGCGTGTCCCGCGGAAGCAGCAGCAGATCCTCCCAGGACCAGCGGACGGTCTTCGCCGATTCGTCGAGGATCGTGAAGTCCCATTCCTCGAGGGGCGTCTGTGGGGTCGGCCCGGCGGACAGCACCGGGAAGTCATGCGTCTCGTACTGTCCCGGCGGGATGCGTCCCGCGGGCTCGGCCGCGTGCCGCCGATGAAAGCCGCGCGCGATGAATGGGGTGTCGGCCATGGTCCTTTTCAGAACGTGCGCGAGAGCCCGAGCTCGAGGCTCGGGACGAGCGAGTTCCCGAGCGAGAGCGTCCCGCCCGGGCGAACGACGTACTGCAAATCAGCGTGCACTCCCAGCCACTCCACGATGTTCGCGAGATAAGTCAGCTCGATCGTCGTTTCGGGCGACGAGGTCGGCGTCCCGTTCGCGGATCGCGCGCGGCGGTAGTGCGAGCTCACTCGTGCCGACGCAACTGCGAGGCCGAGCTGGTCGTCGGGGCGGCGCCGGAACGGTCCGGTGAGCGCAAGCCCGCCGCCGACGTACCCATTGATGGTCGTGACGTCGGGGTCGCTGATGCCGAGCTGCGTGAACAGCGCGAGCACGGTCGTGGTGTCGCGCGAATGCCACACCACACCGTCGGCGACGAGATACGCTCCGCCGCTTCGTGGATGCATTACCGGCGCGCCTCCCGCCGTCGTATCGGACAGGTCGGGAAGGTCGGTCGTGAAGCCCCAGACGCCGACAGCGAGCTTCGACACGTACGGCCGCGGCGGCCCTCGGCCGATGCGGAAGCGCGGGTCGTGGATGAGAACTCCCGTATCCGGCCGCGAGAGCATCGCGAGCTCGGCGATCGCGAACGCACCGTCGCCGCGCGCGAACGGATGGATGCCTCCGTGCGGTCGATCCACGGGGACGCCGTCGAGCAGCGCGGCGCGAACGACCATGTTGCGCGCCGGCTTGTAGGCGAACCGCGCACCGAGCGACGTGAACGGATACGTCGACGGTCCTAAGAGCCCGGCGAAGCTCAGCTCAGGCCCGATGCCGAACGAGCTGTTCAGAAAGAAGCCGCTCGACTGGAGACGATAGAACTCATAGTTGATGTCGTACCGTCCGGCGAGCAGCGACAGCCGGTTGTGCAGGAAGTCCTGTTCGAGCCAGGCCTCCTCCAAACGCAGTCCCGTGGGCGCCGCCGTCGAGAGCACACCCTGAAGATCGCCGACCATCGAATCGGCTGGCGGCCCGCCGGTGCCGAGCAGCGATATGAAGAAATGCGCGCCCTTCCACTCGACGAGCTGGTGCAGGTCGAGCGTTGCCTCGAGCAGCGCGGCGTGCTGGACGAGGCTCCCGCGCGTGACGCCGCCGGCGACGTTGTTCACGAGCGTCGGTGTGTACGCGAGCGTGAACTGGGTGGCCGCGCGCTTCGTGCTGTCCGGTGATTGCGCGAGCAGGATCGAGGGGAGCACGAGTCCGGCGATCAGGCGGAACATCTCGGGGAACATGGGCCGATGGGTCAGCCTCGCCCACGGGACCAAGGTCGCACGGTGGTCGTCCCGGCGATGGCCGACCGCCGATCTTCTTCGCCTACGCCGCAGATGACTGCCGTTGGCAAGCGGATTGCGCTGCTCCACCGCGACACCATGGCCACCACCATACCACGAGAGCCGCAGACGACGTTAGGTCTGGGCCCATACGTCGGCAATTGCGTCTGGTCGTTGCTCGAGTCCCCGGGTCGGATTCGCAGCGCCAATCCGGCGTTCGCGACCCTCCTCGGTATGTCTGAAGACGAGCTGGCAGCCCGCCTGAGCGAAGGGCTGCAATGGCAGACGCTCGTCGGAGAGGGCGGCGCGGCGGCCTATGGGGATCGCGTGCACGAGATCGTCGAGCGCGGTGCGCATTCACCTGTCGAGATCGAGCTCGTGATCAGCAATGGCCGACGCGTCGTCATCCTCGTGACCAGCGTGCGCGTCGAGCCGGATTCCGACGACGTGATGTCGACCTGTCTCGACGTCACGCCGTTCGCCGATGCGCGCGAGGACTCGGCGCTCGCGACGGCGGCGAAGTCACGCTTCCTCGCCGCGGTGAGCCACGAGCTGCGCACGCCGCTCAACACCATCTCGGGACAGACCGAGCTCCTCGCCGAAGGAGTCTACGGCGCGCTCTCCGAGAAGCAGCGCGACGCGATCGCGCGCATCCTTCGCGGTGAGCGGCAGCTGCGCCAGGCCGTCGACTCGGTGCTCACGTTCAGCCGCCTCGAGCTCGGCGAGATGGCGTACCGGATCGAATCCCTGCCGCTCGTCGCCGTCGTGCGGGCGGCGATCGACGCGACGTCGTCGCAGGCGGCGGCGAAGTCGCTCACCGTGAACATCGGCGAGTTTCGCGAGGACGACGTGGTGCGCGCCGATCGAGACAAGCTCACGCAGATCGTCGTCGGCCTGCTCTCGAACGCGATCAAGTTCACCGATCGCGAAGGACGCATCTGCATCGACGTCGCTCGCCGCGCGGAGGTGCCGGAGTTCGTCTTCCTGCGGGTGAGCGATACCGGCGCCGGCATTCCGATCGACCGCATCCCGGAGCTGTTCGAGCCGTTCGCGCAGGAGAGCAGCGGGACGACGCGTACGGCCGAGGGGCTCGGTCTCGGTTTGACGATCGTGCGCGATCTCGCTCGCGCGATGGGTGGCGAGATCCGCGTGCGCAGCAAGCCGGGCGAGGGAAGCGTGTTCACGGTCGCCCTTCGTCACGCCGATGTCGACGGTCAGTCGCCCTCGGGGCGCGGGCGGTAGAGCAGCATCGGATATCGTCCTCGGCGCAGCACCTTATCCGTCGTGCTGCCGACGATGAGACGCGACGCACCACGCCCGCTCGTCGTCATCGCGATCGCATCCACGCCCTGCGCCTCGGCGGTGTCGAGAATGCCGTCGGCCGCCGACTCCGCGGTGGCGACCAGCGCGTGAACCTGCACGTCATACTCGTCGGCCACGGCGGGCGCGATGCCGTCGAGCTCTTCCTGCGCATTGCTCGCGAGCTGTCGCGTCACCTCGGGATCGATCATCGCCGCGGGATACGCCGGCATCTCGGCATTCGCGACGTAGAGGGGCAGCGGGTGCACGATGCGCAGCAGAACGAGCGAGCCGTGTCCGCACCGGGCCAGCAGCGCCGCCGTCGGCAGCACCGCCGCCGAAACCTTCGATCCGTCGAGCGGCACGAGCACGCGTGAATAGGGCTCGGCGCGCGCCGGCCGCTCGGCCTCGTCTTCCGGCACCCGCAGCATCAACACCGGCAGGTGCGACGTACGCAGGACTTCATTCGCGACGCTGCCGAGCCATGCGCGGCGGATGCCGGTGCGTCCGCTCGTCGTCATCACGATCAGGTCGGTCCCGAGCTCGCGCGCCCGGCGCAGGATCACCTCGGCCGGTGCGCCGACGCCGACGGCGCCATTCGTGATCACGTCGCCACCGTCGGCCAGGCGATCGGCGAGCCGATTCACGTAATCACGCGTCGCCGGGTCGACGGTATAGTCGACCGTGGCGTCGATGATCCCCTTCTGCTGCGGCTCGCTCGCGAGGATGATTCCAACCTGGGCGCCGCAGGCATGCGCGAGCGCGGCCGCGGTGTCGAGGGCGTACTCGGCGGCCGGCGATCCGTCGACGGGGACGAGGAGATGCTTGAGCAATGGCATCGGGTGCGGCGTTGACGCTTCAACCAGCAATGTTTGCGGCCGTTCGTCCATCGGACTTTTTACCTACCCGTCTGTCCGTGCCCGTATGACGTAGAATTCAGCATGCGCGCGATGATCCTTCGCGGGCCCGACGACCGCTCGCTCGTTTTCGCCGACCTCCCCGCACCGGAGCTCGGCGACGACGACGTCCTGATTCGCGTTCGCGTCTGCGGTGTCTGTCGAACCGATCTCGACATCGTCGACGGCCGGCTCGCGCCGTCGCACTATCCGCTCGTGCCCGGGCATCAGATCGTCGGTGAGATCGTCGGTGTCGGCGCGCGTGTCGGCGCGCAGCGCATCGGCGAACGCGTCGGCGTCGCCTGGATCAACTCGGCGTGCGGCCTCTGTCGCTGGTGCCGCGCCGGCGAAGAGAACCTCTGCCCCTGGTTCCGCTCGACGGGGTGCGACGCCGACGGCGGCTACGCCGAGCTGGTAGCCGCACCGGTGGCGTTCTCGTACGAGATTCCGACCGGACTCGCCGACGAGCAGGCCGCACCGTTGCTCTGCGCCGGCGCGATCGGTTGGCGGTCGCTCGCGCTCACCCAGCTTCGCGACGGCGACCCGCTCGGACTCACGGGCTTCGGCGCGTCGGCGCATCTGGTGTTGCAGCTCGCGCGGCATCGCTTTCCGTCGTCGCCGATCTTCGTCTTCGCGCGCAATGCCGGCGAGCGGGAATTCGCGCTCCAGCTCGGGGCGGCGTGGGCCGGCAACACGACGGACACGCCGCCCTCGCCGATGGCCGCGGTCATCGACACGACCCCCGCCTGGACGCCGGTGGTGAGCGCGCTGCGCAATCTCATGCCCGGCGGTCGGATCGTCATCAACGCGATCCGCAAGATGAACGCGGACCGCAACGCGCTTCTCGAGCTCGATTACGCGCGCGACCTCTGGATGGAGCGCGAGATCAAGAGCGTCGCCAACGTCACACGCGCTGACGTCAGCGCGATGCTCGATGCCGCCGTCGAGATCGGACTTCGGCCTACGGCCACGGTGATGCCTCTCGAAGGGGCGAACGACGCGCTCGAGCGGATGCGCAGCGGCGGCGAGATTCGCGGCGCTACTGTGCTGTCAGTGCCTGCATGAACACTTCTGGCGGCTGAGCCCCGACGACCGCGTACTTCCGGTCGAACACGAAGAACGGAACGCTGTTGATGCCGAGCTCGCGCGCCTCGCCGATGTCGCGCTCGACATCGGCGGCGTAATTCTCTCCGCTGCCGAGCGCCGTGGTCACTGCGGCACGTTCGAGTCCGGCCGCCTCCGCGACTTCCGCAAGTGTTGCCAGGTCGTCGACGTTGCGTCCTTCCGTGAAGTATGCGCGAAAGAGCCCGTCGACCACCGCGCCCTGATGTCCCGTCGGCGCCGCGAACTTGATCAGGCGATGCGCATTGAAGGTGTTCGCGACGACGGCGTGATCGAAGTTGTAGATGAGCCCTTCCGCCGCGCCGGCGCGGGTGATCTGGTCATTCATCTGTTTTGCCTGCTCGAGCGGGATGCGCTTCTCGCGCATCAGCAGCTGGTTCACCGACAGCCCCGGCTCGGTCTCGATGAACGGCATCAGCTGAAAGGCCTTCCACTCGATCTCGACGTCGTCCCGTCCCGCGTATTCGGCGAGCGCAGCGGCAAAATGCTTCTTTCCGAGGTAGCAGAACGGACACATGATGTCGCTCCAGACTTCGACTTTCATTGCTGCACTCATTCGCTGAAGAGAGACAACGAGCCCTGCGCGTCCTCCGGCGCCGGATACGACAGGACGCCGTCGACGAGCTGCGCGGGCGATGTCAGATGATGCGGCTCGGAGTGCTCCGCGTCGCGGATGTGCACGACGTGATAGCCCTGCGCGAACAATACGTCGGCGATCAAGCGGCGATGGCACCGCCACCAGAGCACCTCCGCGCACATGATCGCCGTACGCAGCCCTCCGGCCACACTCAATAGTTCGGTGAGGCCTTCCGCGAACTCCTCGCTCGCGATGTGATCCGCGTACGCGCGGAACGAGTCGTTTCGCCAGCCGGTGTTCGGTGAATCTGGCGCCGGCTTCCGCCGTCCGCCGAGCGACGGCAGCCATTCGTAGACGATGCCCACATCCTCGAGCGATCGCTTCAACGCATCCGAGCCGAACTGCGGCAGGCGCCGTGAGCCGGGAAAGCGTCTCACGTCGACCAGCGCCTCGATGCCGTACGCGTCGAGCACACGGATGAACTCGTCGATCGTGCGCGTGGAATGTCCGATCGTCCAGATCGTCGGTGCCGTCATAATGTTCTCTTAATGGCACGTCCTCGGCCGCGACGTGTAGAACTCCCCGTACCCGTCGCCGGAATCCTACCCGCCGGCGTCATCAATCAGAACAATCGTTGTTCAGGAGTACCAATGAATCCCATCAAGCGCCACCGGTGGGGCAAGGGTTCGGTCTTCGCAGCCACGACGGCTGCGGCCGTCATCGCCGTTGCTGCCGCCGAGCACCCGAGCCTGCTGCACGCGGCTCCGCTCGGCATCGACACGACGAGCATGCGTCGGCTGCCGGCTCCGGGCTCGGCGAACGCCAAGCTCGAGGACCTCAGTGAGGCGTTCGCAACGGTCGCGGCGCGCGTGCGTCCGAGCGTCGTGTACATCACGGCGCGCCTGGACGCGCAGCCGGCGACGACCCGTACCCGCCAGCGCGGCCAGGGCCAGATGCCCGAGATGAACGATCTTCCCCCCGAGTTCCGCGACATGCTGAAGGGCATGATGCCGCCGGGGGCGGACCAGGATCAGGCGCCGCGCCAGCGCGGCGGCGGCATGGCGTCGGGCTCCGGCTTCATCGTCTCGACCGACGGCTACATCCTCACCAACAATCACGTCGTCGACGGCGCGAGCGAAGTGCGCGTGCGCCTGCTCGATCGCCGCGAGTTCAAGGCGAAGGTCGTCGGCCGCGATCCGAGTACGGACGTCGCCGTGATCAAGATCGAGGCGAGCAATCTCACCGCGGCGCCGCTCGGCGACAGCGATGCGTCGCGCGTCGGTGAGTGGGTCCTCGCGGTGGGCAACCCGCTCGGCGAGAACCTCACCTTCACGGTGACGCAGGGCATCATCAGCGCGAAGGGTCGTGCGCTCGGCCTGCCGGGTCAGACGCAGCAGACGATCCAGGACTTCATCCAGACGGACGCGGCGATCAACCCGGGCAACTCCGGTGGTCCGCTCGTGAGCGTGCGCGGTGAAGTCATCGGCATCAACAGCGCGATCGAGAGCCCGACCGGCTACAACGCGGGCTACGGCTTCGCGGTGCCGATCAATCTCGCTCGTGCGGTGATGGATCAGATCATCAAGAACGGCAAGGTGGAGCGCGCGGCGCTCGGCGTGCAGGTCCGCGATGCGGGCGTGGATGACGCGGCGTACGTGGGTCTCAAGGAGACGCGTGGTGTGCTCGTGCAGGACTTCGGCGATGCGAACGCGCCGGCGGCCAAGGCGGGCATGCAGCCGGGTGACGTGATCGTCAGCGTCGACGGCAAGCGCGTCGATTACGTGGCGCAGCTCCAGGAAGCGATCGCCTTCCGCAAGCCGGGCGACGTCGTGAACGTGCAGGTCGCGCGCAAGGGCGGCCAGCTCCAGACGATTCGCGTCCCGCTCCAGCGCATCGGCGGCGACGCCGCGGCGAAGAGCTCGGCGCGCGACGAGAAGTCGCACGACGAGGCTGGCAAGGGCTCGAAGATGCCGATGCTCGGCGCGAGCGTGCAGGCGATCGACGCGCAGACGGCGCGCCAGCTCCGTCTCCCGTCGGACGTGAAGGGCGTGATCGTCATGGAGACGCAGGACGGCACCGCCGCCGCGGGTCATCTCGCGACGCCGGACGAAGGTGGTCCGGACATCATCATGTCGGTCGAAGGTCAGGCCGTCGAGACGCCGGACCAGCTCCGCGCGGCGTTGAGCAAGGTGAAGAACGGCGAGATCGTCACGCTGCGCGTCTACAACGCGCAGGCGAAGTCGAAGCGCATCGAGCGCATGCGGCTCGGCACGAGCGAGTAACTCGCGAACGCCGACGTAAAGAGGCCGGGTCCCGACGACGGGGCCCGGCCTTTTGCGTTCTTTGGGGTTGATGCCGTGTAACGGCGCGAAGGGCGGAGCTAACGGCGCGGAATCCCAAACGGCGCGGAATCCCAGACGGCGCGAACTCCCAGACGGCGCGGACTCCCGAATGGCGCAAAGTGCGCGAACGGCGCGACACGGCGCGACACGGCGCGACACGGCGTAACGGCGCGTTCCTTCGGACGTCATCCTGAGCGCAGCGAAGGACCCCTTGGCATTGAGGTGATCCGTCGGCCTTGAGGCGATCAATCGTCTCGAGCGCAGCGAGATCTTCTGTCGGGGGTGGCGATCGCATGCCGCATGGAAGATCCCCGTTGCTGCGCTCCTCTGGATGACAGGTGCAAATAGGACGAGTCCGCACGGTCGTTCCTTACCATGCCGCTCCTAGCGCCCTCGCGCCGTCAGCCCCATCGCAATTCGCGCCTCGCGCGCCGTTTGGGCCTTCGCGCTGTTCGGGAGTGCGCGCCTTTTGGGAGTTCGCGCCGTTTGGGAGTTCGCGCCGTTTGGGAGTTCGCGCCGTTTGGGAGTTCGCGCCGTTAGCTCCCGCCCTTCGCGCCCTTACCCTGAAGACGGCCGTTTCAGCGCGACCGTTCGAGCACCGCGCGCACCTGGAGCGCCGGCGGATACGCGGGATCGGCGCTCAGCGCCCTGTGCACGGCGTCGATCGCCGACACGCGGTCGCCGAGCTCGGCGCGAGTCATCGCGAGACGGGTCCACGCTTCCGGATCACGCGCGTCGATGCCGAGCGCGCGAGTGAGCCACTCGCTCGCCTCGGCGAACCGGCCCGCCGCGTGATGATCCCGAGCGATCTCCAGATAGACGAGATGGAGATTGGCGAGTGTCGCAGTCACATCGGAATCGGCGGGCGCGAGCGTGAGCATGCGCCTCAGGAACGACTCGGCGTCCTGATACCGCCCGGCACGCACGGCGATCGACGCGCGACGGCGCCATGGCTCTAGAAGCGTCGAATCGAGCGCGATCGCACGGATGAACAGCGACTCGGCGCGCGGAGCATTGTTCCAGTCCTCACGAAGCAGCGCCGCACCGACGTTGTCGTAGGCGCGCGCGTTCGTCGGAAAACGCTGCATCGCGTCCGTCCACAGACGGAGCGGCGCTCGATACATCGCGCTCCGTTGCGCGGAAACCGCGATGAACGCCGTTGCGGCAAGTCCACCCGCGACTCCCGGAACGATGCGCGCGCATCGGGCCAGTCGATCGGCGAGCAATGCGCCGCCGCACACCACGCCGACGATCACGACAGCGAGCGCGAGATACATCCGCCGCTCGGCGGCGATCTCGGTGTTGATCGGCATGACGCTCGACGACGGCGCGAGAAGAAGGAAGAAGGCGGCGCCGAAGGAAGGCGAGTGGACGCC
>CBHWBX010000001.1:0-53769 GCA_966111935.1 uncultured Gemmatimonadaceae bacterium | reverse complement strand
GGGCTGCGGCGAGGGCTGCGGCGAGGGCTGCGGCGTGGGCTGCGGCGAGGGATGCGGCGTGGGCTGCGGCGTGGGCTGCGGCGTGGGCTGCGGCGTGGGATGCGGCGGGGGATGCGGCGTGGGCTGCGGCGAGGGATGCGGCGTGGGCTGCGGCGAGGGCTGCGGCGGGGGCGAAGATGCGCCCGACCGTCGAGCAGTTGCAGTCGTCCGCCGTCGATCTCGTGCAGCGGATGTGCGCGGTGGGTCGCGAGGCGAACGCCGCATGACCACTCCCTCTCCCGCCCCGCAGGGCGACGGACGCGATGAACCGATCACGATCTGGGCGGCGCACTGCCCGTTTCGTCGCGCTGGCTCGCCGGTCCTAGGCAACATGGGCGCGACCGTGCGTGAAGTGATCGTGATCGAGACGCGCGAATGGGAAAGGCTCGTCGCGCAACATCCCACCCTCCAGACGGCGCAATTCCGCGTCGGGACTTTCCAGTGAGCGATACAACCGAACTGACGCCGCGCGAAGTCGGCGGCGCCGTGCTCGCGCTCGAGAAAATGCTGAAATGGCGCGACGCAAACGGTGAATCGCTCATCATGGCGATCCGGCACTGCGACGTGACCGCGACGCACATTCGCAGCGTGCTCGCCGCGCTTCGCGTCGCTCATCAGCCCGCTCCCCTCTCGTCGGTCGAGTCCCGAGAGGACGAGATGCCGGATCGCGAAACGGTCATCGGTCAGATCCTCGAAGTCTATAGCGCCGCATTCGCGCTTCGACGGGAAGGACGAGAACTCGGCCTTCAAGATCGCCGCGAAGGCCGTCGAGGATCATCGCGCCGACGCCGCTCGCTCCACCCCGCCCACCGCGGAGGCAAGTGAATAGCCATGTGGTACTGCATTGGAGTCGCAGTCAACGCGGCGGTGGCAGGCGCGTGCGCGTCGCGGGGCTACTGGCCTGCGGCGATCGCCAATCTCGTCGCGGTGGTTCTTCACATCACGAACGCGCACCGCGAGCAGTCGAACGAGCGCGCGACGATGCAACGCCTGTTGCGCGTTGCGGAGGCGAGCGAATGAGCGAACGCCACTGGCACGAATACACCAAGGGCGGCACCAATCCCACGCCCATGAGGGCGCCTCTAGATGCGGACGAGCACTCGTCGGCTTCGCATCGAATCGCTGAGCCGCGAGGGCAAGAGCGCGAGGAGCCGGACGGTAAGAGTCCGTCGGTGCCGTCTTTCGGTGCGCGGCTGGTCGCTGCGATGAAGCGAGAGAAGGTGTCCAATATCGAACTCGCTCGGGCGGTCGGCGTTTCGTACAACACCGTCTCGCGCTGGAGGCAGGGCGCCTTTATGCCGCGCCAATCGGACATCATCGCCATTGCCGACAAGCTCCGCATGTCCCCGAAGGAACTGCACTACGGGACTGGAGACGCCGGCGAGGCGGCGACCGAAGCAGATCCGGTAACGATGGCGGTTCTCGGCTCATTCTGGCACACGCCCGACGCGCTGCGGTGGATCGCGAACGGAGTCGAGCACGCCGATTCGGAGGACTTCCGACGCCTGATGGCCACGACACTCCGTGCGATGGCGACGAGCCACCAGCTCCGCTTGGAGTTGATGCGGGCCGAGCGCGAGTGACGCAGCGGGACATCATCGTGACCGCGATCCGCTTCGCGATTGAGCAGCAACTCGCACCCGAGGGCCGACAGGCCGCGCAGTCTCTGGTGGACTACTGGTGCGAGCAGGACAAGCAACTCAGGACCGCGGTGAGCGCGATTGTCGAGGCGAGTCGCACCGCGCAGACCGATTGGACCGCAGCGCGTGAAGCGCTGCTGAACCCGAAGATTCAGCTCGTGAGGGACGAAGAATGAGAGAGCACGAACGCTGGAACTCGCTCCGCGAGATCGAAGAAAGCGCCCGCAAGGACGCGCTGGCGATTGCTGACGCCCCGCTGGAACTCGGGCACAGCGTCGCGTGGTCGGAAGTCCGCTTCGGCCGCACCGATGACCTGAGCCTGGTGCACCGCGTCGGCGTGGCCGTCTACGAGGAAGAGCGCGCGCTGTGTGGCGAGCGCATCCCGCCCGCGATCCGTCGCGTCGCGCTCTCGCCGAAGCTGATCCAGACGCTGGGCCGCTGTCGCCACTGCGACGCGGAATTCGCCAAACTGCCGAACACGGGGGTTGCCGCGTGATGCTCGCGACAGGGGTTATGACAGAACACCAATCAGAGATGACTCATGTTGGTGTCGCGATGGTGGATAAGATACATCTTATATGCACTTACGTGGTGACACCGCTATGTCGCCATGATAGTGTCGCGGCAGATCGGCGCCACACTGCTGCGTCGGTTTACCGATTCCCGTCCTCTCCGGTGGACAGTAACCGGAATGGTCGGTTAGCGAGCGGTCGCGACACTGGCGCCCTGCTGCGCCCGGCTCGGCTCGCCTATGCCGCTCCCCGCCGTCTGGAGGCGGGACGATGAGCGCCGCCCCGATGGTGTCCGAGCGGGCGGCGGTCCTGCGGGAACGGAAGGCGTTTCGCGCGGGATTCACGGCGGCGTTCGCCAAGGCCGCTCAGTTCATGGATCAGGGCGACGCGAACTACGCCGCCTACGAGGAGGTCGCGCGCTACCCGCTCCCGATGGTCGAGCGCCCGCGCGTCGAGAAGGACCCGCACGAATCATTCGAGTGGACCATCGTTGGCCGCTCATTGCACGTGCGTCGAATCGCTAACTCGACGCACGTCGATCTCAACGCTGGTGTGTTCGGTTTCCATCCCACGCCAGAGCGTGTCGCCCTCTGGGCCGACCTCCTCGCCAATCCCATGGTCTCGCTCCCCGATGACGGCGGACGGGAGGACGGGGTATGAGCGAAGCGATGAACGAAAAGGAAACGCTGGATCGCCTCGCGGAGCTGGTCGGCCGCGAGCCGCTCATCAAGGCGGGCAAGCGCGCGGCGAAGGGTCGCGTGGAAGATGCCGCGCAGAAGCTGTTCTCCACGCTTGAATCGGTCGCATGGCGAGCGGAGAACGCCGACCCGTCGCGCCTCCTCGCCCGCGCCCGCGCTGCGTGCGCCGAAATCCAGATGGCGGCGGACAACCTAAACGACGCGCTACTGGTGCAGAGCGCCATCGAATCCCTCAACTCGGTGGAGGCCGCGTCGTGAGCGAATCTGGATGGGAGTGCGTCGAGCACGGCGTGACGTATCACGAAGGCTGCGACGGCTGCGAGGAGTCGATGCTATCGAGCGCCGATCCGGGCCGCTGGCATCCGTGCCCCTGCGGCTCGCCGTTCGAGGTGACTGGCAAAACTTGCCCCGCGTGCGCGCCTGACGCCTTCGCTTCCCGTCCCGACGCAGACCGGGAGGAGGGGTGAGCGAGAAAACGGGCATCGAATGGACTGACCACACGTTCAACATCGCGTGGGGCTGCTTCAAGGTCTCGCCGGGTTGCGCGCATTGCTACGCGGATACGCTCTCGCGCCGCTACGGGCATGACGTGTGGGGCCCGCCGAAAACGACCGCGCGCCGCACGTTCGGCGACAAGCATTGGGCGGAGCCGTTGAAGTGGAACGCGAAAGCCGAAATGGACGGCGTACGCCGTCGCGTGTTCTGCTCCTCGATGTGCGATGTGTTCGAGGACCATCCGACGATCGACGCCGAGCGCGAGAAGCTGTGGCCGCTGATCCGCGCGACACCGTGGCTCGATTGGCAACTGCTCACGAAGCGTCCCGAGCGCATCGCCGCGAACCTGCCGAGCGATTGGGGCAACGGCTACGCGAACGTGTGGCTTGGGACGTCTGTCGAGTCGCAGGACTACGCCTACCGCGTCGAGTACTTGAAGTTCGTTCCCGCTGTCGTGCGCTTCGTCAGCGCCGAGCCGTTGCTTGGCCGCTTCGATCTCGGCGGGCAGGCGTGGGAGATCGACTGGCTGATTGTCGGCGGTGAGAGTGGCCCCGGCGCTCGCCCGATGGACATCGATTGGGCACGATCGCTTCGCGACGAGTGCGCGGATTCTGGCGCGGCGTTCTTCCTCAAACAACTCGGTGGCGTGCGCGACAAGCGCGGCGCGGATGCGGCGCTGCTCGACGGCGTGCGTCATGTGGAGATGCCTCGATGATCGCCTCCCCACTCCCCGCCGCCGCGACCGCGCCGACACAGGCCGCGATCGACTGGGCTGCCGCCGAAATGGACGGTCGCGCGGCGATGTGCGACCGCAATCCAGAGTTCGCGCGCCTCGCGGAGCATTACCGCCACGCCGCTGCGTTGCTGCGTCGCGTCCGTCCGCACGTCGCACACAACCACGGCCCCGAGGAGGGTCCCGGCCTCGCGTGTCGCGAAACGCATCTCAACGACGGGCGCGTGATCGGTGCGTGCTTGCTCGCCGGGGGCTCCCCCCGAGAGGTGCGCGATGCGTGAGCGGACCCTCACGACCTTCATCCGCGTCGTCTGCGGCATGTCGATCGTCACGGCCGTCGTGGCGATCACGCTGGCGGCCCAGACGCCCCGCCTCTGGACCTGCGTGTTGATGGTGGTCTGCGCCGCCGTCAACGTCGCGAACGCGATCAGGCTTGCGCCGGACTGCTTCCCCGCGCGCTCCCGTGACCGGGGGACGCCGTGAGCGAACGACCGCTGAACGATTTCTTCCGCGACCGCGCGAACATGCTCATTGCTGCCTCTGTGGCCGGCGAGCGCCTTGAGAAGCGCGCCGCCGCGGGCGATGGGCCGACGGTCACGCTGAGCCGCGACGAGCTCGCGGAAATCGCTGAACAGTTCCAGCGCATGATTGCGCTGTTGACGTTGACGCACCTGGCGGAAGCCAAGGCTGCGAAGGAGCGCGCTGCCGCATGATCGACGCCCCACCATCGGGACACATCAAAGTGTCTCGGAAAGTGTTCGACGCTGAACACGGAGATCCGTTCTGGATGGAAGAACGAGAGTTCTCCCGCTGGGAAGCGTGGATTGACCTGATCCAGCTCGCCGCGTGGAAGGATAGCAACTACCGCACGGCCGGCGGCGTGATCCCGCTCAAGCGCGGCCAGTTCGTCGCGTCACTGCGGTTCCTTGCAAAGCGCTGGTCCTGGTCTGTGAAAAAGGTCCGCACCTACCTCGCGCATCTCGAAAAATCGGATCGCGTGAGGGCACAGGGAGGGCACACAGCCGGAACGCTCTATCTCATTACGAAATATGATGCTTACCAAGCCTCGTCTGAGGCGAAGGGCACAGGTAAGGGCATAGCAGGGGCACAGCAGGGGCACAAGATAGAAGCAGTTAAAGCAGTAAGAGCTACTGCTTCCGACGCTAGCGCGTCGGCGGCGAACCTGCGCGCGTTCCCGAAAGCGACGTGCGACGCCGGGTATGACCGGTGGGCCCAGAAGATGGGCGCGATGACGTACAGCCGTTTCCGCAAGGAATTGCTGCCCGTGTTCCAGGCGCAGCACGAGCGGTTCACCGCCGAGCAGATCGCGAACGCCGTCGAAGCGTTTTACGACGGGAAGTCCTCGGACGATCCGCGGTTTCAGGGCAAGTGGACCATCAAACGCTTTGCGTCCGAGCTGCCGAATTGGGTGCGCCTCGGTGCGATGGATCTCGTCGATGAGTGGGGCATGCCGACGGAGCGTGGACGCATGGCGCGGGTGCTGGCCGCATGACGAAACCCGCTTCTGATGCCACTGCCGCCATGCTGCGTGCGATGGAGGATGCGCTTCCGGTCGCGAAGGCGCGGGAGAGCCGCCGTGTTGACGCGCAGATTCTGTCCGGCGCGCAGACGAGTGTCGCCCTGCGAAAGCTGGTGGCAGATCCCGGCACCGCGATTCGGTTCCCCTACCCGTCCGTGCATCGCATCGTCGGGCGCGTGGCGCCTGGACGCCTCGTATTTGTGATGGCGAATACCGGTCAGGGCAAAACGACGTTCATGCTCGACCTGCTCGACCGCTGGGCCGACGCCGGGATGAGTGTCGACTACCTCGGGACTGAGCAGGAGCCGGACGAGCTCCGCACGAAGTGGGCGTGCCTGCGCGTCGATGTGCCGGCGCATGTCGCGATCAACCTCGAATGGGACGAGTACCGCGAAGGCGATGCGTGGCAGGATGCGGTTGGGGTGGAGCTCGAGCGGATCGACACTGCGTACGGCGAACGCATTCTGTTCCACCCCGACAAGTTCATCACGCTCGAAAAGATCGAGCGGGCCGCGAAGGATGCGGAGCGCCGCGGTAGTCAGGTGCTCATTGTCGACCATATCGACCGTGTAGAGACGGGCGCGCAGGACAACGAATACTTGGCGCTCAAGCGGATCATTCGCCGCCTGAAGGAGCTCGCCCGCGATTGCGGTCTGGTGATGATCGTCGCGTCGCAGGTGAACCGCAAAGGACGCGAGGGGGACCGGCTTGCAGTCTATCGCCCGCCGCAGCTCCACCACATGCAGGGCGGGTCCGCGAAGGAGCACGAAGCCGACGTCGTGCTCGGGCTCTGGCGTCCGATCCGGATGAAGAAGCCCGACGAAACGGCCGACGACTACAAGTACCAGCTTGCCGCGGCGTCCCGCGGCGACATCGAGCCCCGCGAGGTCACGGAGCCGAACACGATGGCGATTGTTTGCCTCAAGCATCGCACGTCGGGCAAAGACGGCGAGCGCTGCAAGCTGCACGTCCACCACGGCCGACTCTCGGAGATCGCGGAACGCGACCAGTACACCACCGCCCACGGCATCATCCGGAAGGTGATCTGATGACGGACACCATGACCCATCCAAGCGTCGCGACCCGGACGCCTGACGACCATCTCGCCGAACTGCGCGAACTGGCGCGCGAATACGAAGCCAGCGCCATGTCCTACGCGAAGTTCCCGGCATCCCCGCGCTTCGTGCGCCGTGCCGCCGCGCTCCGCTGGATCCTCGACCAGAACGCCTACGGCGTCGAGCCGAGTGAGGTGACGACGTGAGCGCAGCGGTAAAGCTCTCCGATCTTCCGCCGCGCGTTCGTCGCAAGCTGACGGGCACGAAGCGCAGCAAGGAAGTCGCGCGCGCCATTCGTGCCGAGGAGGAACGCCAGCGTCGTGACGCGTTCTTGGCCGTGATCGCGCGCGCCAAGCTCCCGCACCCGACCCCGGAACACCACTTCCACCCTGAACGGATGTGGCGGTTCGACTACGCGTGGCCTGAGCACCGCATCGCGCTCGAGGTCGAGGGCGGCGTCTGGACACAGGGTCGGCACACCCGCGGCTCGGGTTTCGTGAAGGACATGGAGAAGTACAACGCGGCGGCGGTGCTCGGCTGGCGGGTGCTGCGCGTCACGCCGGAGAAGCTGACGACGCGCGGGACGGAAGAAATGCTGCGGCGGGTACTCAAGTGAAACGCACCCCCATGCCCCCGCGCACGAAGCCGATGGCCCGCGGGGCGATGATGCAGCGCTCGTCGAAGCCGAAGCGCGGCAAGCGGAAGGCGTCAGAAACGGCGCGCATCTACGGCCCCGAGGCGTTTCGCGACTGGCTATCGCGTCGGCCCTGCACGGCCTGTGACGGCGGCCCGTGCGAATGCCATCACATCACCGGCGACGGGATGGGACGCAAAGCGCACTTCTCGCTCATCATCCCGCTTTGCCGTCGCTGTCATCAGGAGTGGCACGGCACTGGGCGCCATTCCTTCCAGGCGAAATACCGATTCACCGCGGCGATCGTTGCCGAAGATACACACCGCGCGTGGCAGTCCTATTCCGCCACATTGTCTGTTTCATAAGTGATTAGAGAACGCTAAATTCCCCCTATGGAACGCTCGCATACTTCCTCCGATTCGTGTCCAACCTGCGGCAAGCCGAAGGACACTCGCGCTGCTCGCTGCCGTACCTGCTACCAGCCTCGTGCGCTGGCAGAAACGTTGGTGTTCCTCCGTCTCAACATCGACACGATGTCGTGGCGCGAGCTCGCTAGTGCGGTTGGGCTGACGGTTACCGGTGCCCGCTCGGCCTGCGCCATTCACGGCATAGCGAAATCCCCCGCAACCGTTGCGAATGCGATTCGCGCCGGACGCCGAGACTACGGCACTGTGGGGCTGTCCCCGACCGAGCGGTTTTGGCGCAAGGTCGTCAAGGATGCCGAGTGTTGGGAATGGACGGGACCGCGCGACGTCCGTGGTTACGGTGCGGCGTCACTGTATGGCCGCCGCCTCAAGGCCCACCGTTGGTCCTACCAGCTGCACATCGGGCCGATCCCCGACGGCATGGAAGTCTGCCACCGCTGTGATAACCCACCGTGCGTCCGTCCGGATCATCTCTTTCTCGGCACCCATCGCGAGAACATGCGCGACGCGTCCGAGAAGCGCCGGGTAGAGCACGGCGAGCGTCATCACGCTGCGAAGCTGACACCCGAAATCGTGCGACAGGCACGCGCTCGCGCGGCGAGCGGCTATCGCAACATCTCTGAGATGGCCCGCGAGTTCGGTGTGAGTGAATCGTCCCTCCGCTCCGCGGTCGTGGGGCGGACTTGGAAACACGTTCGATAGCGCCGGCGCGCAGCACCCCCCTGACCTGAGACACCCGAGAGAACAGACATGAGAGAACACGCTGAGGCCGATTGGCGTCGTGAGCTGTTTTCCGACTTCACGACCACTGCCGGGTCCCGCCCGATGGGAGAGGTGGGATGAGCGGACAACCCTTGGGAGCCTACTACAACGAGGAATTGAGCAATGCCTAAAGGCTATGCGGGCTTGGATGTCTCCGAGATCAACCCGGCCAAGAGCGGCTACTGCCACCCGGCGCAGGCGAAGCGTACGAAGTGCGCATGCGGTGCCATCATGAACTTCTTCCCCATGAGGCGCTGGCGTCGCTGCGAATGTGGCCGGGTTCACATCAAGGCGCCTGGCGCGTCGTTCGGATCGACGGGCGCCCAGCCGGTTCGCCCGGGCGGGAAGGCCGGTTGCCCAGGATGCGAGGAGAGGGCGTCGGATGCGTGATCGTCCGTTACTCCTCGACCTGTTTTGCTGCGCGGGTGGCGCCGGCATGGGCTACTACCGCGCCGGCTTCGACATCCTCGGCGTGGACATCAATCCGCAGCCGAACTACCCGTTTCACTTTGAGCAGGCGGACGCACTCAACTATCTGCGCGAGGAATTGAAACTCGCGCCGGAGTTGCGCGCCGCGGCGATCCACGCGTCGCCGCCCTGCCAAGGCTACACGCAGATGAGCAACCGCTATCGCGGGAAGGGTGGCGTCGCGGACTCGCATCCGAAACTCATTGGCGAGGTGCGCGACCTGCTCGTCGCGAGCGGCAGGCCGTACATCATCGAAAACGTCGTCGGTGCGCGTCGCGAACTCCGCAACCCGGTACTCCTTCGCGGCGCGATGTTCGGCCTCGGCGTCGATCGTCCGCGGCTGTTCGAGTCGAACGTCCCGCTCGTCGCCGCCCCGCTTCGTCCGGTCACACGCCCGATTATCGGCGTCTACGGCGAACGGCCTGATGGCCGGCGCCTCACGACGCGCAAGGATGGCTCCGAACTTCGCGCGCCCCGCTCCGTCGAACAGGCCAGCGAGGCGATGGGCGGCGTGGACTGGATGAGCTGGCGCGAAGTCGCCGAGTCGATCCCGCCGGCCTACACCGAATACCTCGGCAAGCAACTGCTAGCGCATCTCGCCGCGCGCTCTGCCGCCTAGCCCACCCCCTGACCTGAGACACCCGAGAGAACAGACATGAGACAGAATCGAGTCGAGAACACCGAACGCACCTCGCATGAAAACCCGCTGCGCACGCTCGTCGAGACGGGATTCGGCGGCGGCATCGAGGCGCAGGAGCGGCGCGGGCAGGCGCAGTTGCTGGAGAGCGCATCGCTGCCGACGGATTGCCGCGACGTCGACGCGATGATCGCGCTCGGCTTCACCTTCGGCGAGCCGTTCGCGGACGACCCGCTGTTCCGCCCCGCGACGCTGCCGACGGGCTGGAAGCGCGAAGGGAGCGATCACGCCATGTGGTCGTACATAGTGGACGAGCGCGGCATCCGTCGTGTGGCGGTCTTCTACAAGGCAGCGTTCTATGACCGCCGCGCGCACATGGGTATGGTCGACGTCGGGCGCGGCGCGGCGAGTGATGCGATTTACGGAGACTGGCCGATCACGCGCGAAGCGCTGCGCGTCGATCTGCTTACTGAGTCCGAGCGCGCCGACTTCGACGCCGAGGTCGAGCGGATGCGGAAGAACATCGCTGGCGAGCAGTATAACGAGTGGAAGATCTACACGAAGAACGCGCCGCGCCTCGCTGCGATTGACGCTGTGCTCGCGGAGGGCTCGTCGGTATGACCCTCCCCAGCAAGCAGGCGAAGACCCAGAAGCGCGCGACGCGCAGGATGCCGAGCACGCCCAAGCCTCGCCCGAGCGCATTCGCCGGTGAAGCGCCGTGCGAGCACTGCGGCTGCGAGTGGTTCGCGCACACCGTGGACCTTGAGACGGGCGACTTTGGCGAGAGATGCGCCAACTCGTACTGCGGGATCATCCAGCAGCTCCGTGCGATGCTCCTCGCCGTCTCGAAGCTCGCCGCCGAGACGCCGCAGTTCGACAACCCGCTTGACATCGAGCGCGCGAAGCGCATTCGCGACGCGGTGCTCGGCGGGAAACTCAAGATCACCGTCAGCAACGAGGCTCGGTCATGACCCTCCCAGGACACGAGAGCGGGCGGACGACGGACGCCTTCGAGGCGCGGCTCCGCGAGATCGAAGCGCGGTTGCAGGCGGCGACGCCGGGACCGTGGAAGGTCTGTCGCTACTGGAACGCGATGTACAACGTCGCGGACTGCGGCGCGGCAACCGACGGCATTCTGCGCACGGTCGCCGCGCCGGATCTCACCAGCCCGGCTCGCGTGGACGACACGGCGCGCTTCATCGCCAACGCGCCCGACGACATCGCATGGCTGCTCGCCGAACTTCGCGCCGCGCGTTCCGGGGACACCGGAGGCGCGACAGCAGCGCCGCAACCCGCTCGCGCCCCCGGAGCAGAAGCCAGCACCCCGCCGTCAGTCTCCGAAGCGACACCGCAACAGCAGTACGAGGCGTTGCTGGCGCGAAAAGAGGCGTGGTTTGCCGAGGCCGCGAAGAGCGACCTTCGTCTGCACGAAGCGACCGACAACGGCGCGCTGGCCGACGCGCTCGGCGAGATCCGGCATTTCGCCCCTGCCGCAATGCACTGGGCGTTGAATCTCGCGTCGGATCGCCTGCTCCGCTCCTCCTCCTCGTCGTCGTCCGTCGAGACGAGCGAAGCGACGGACACAGTCGGCCCGCTGTCGCCAGAGACGTACACGGCGCTGCGGACGCATTGCGTCGACGCCGGTTTGCCGGACGGTTACGACTGGCTGGCGTTGGTGCAGCGCCGACTCCTTGCCGCCCGCTCCGCCCCATCCGGCGATCCCGGAGAGGACACGCGACGGCTGTGGCGCTGGGCGTACGCGCTGAACATCGCCGCCGCCGTCTATGCGCTGCGCCTTCGCAACGCAGAACTGCGCGAGGCGGGTGAGCCGAATAACTGGCCTGCGCAATCCGAGTGGAATGAACTGAACGGATCATCGCACATGACGTTCCTCCGCGCAGCCCGCGACCTCGCCGGAATCGACCACACAGAGTTCCTACCGTTCGTGCGCGGCGTCGTACACCTCCGCCCCGACGGGAACGACGAACACGGAGACGACCGATGGCTGAGACCCGCGACCTCGCCGGAATCGACCACACAGAGTTCCTACCGTTCGTGCGCGGCGAGCAGGGGGAGGCATTCTCGCTGATCGCTGAGGAGGTGTACGACGCCGCGCTGTCCACCCCCGCCCCGACGGGAACGACGAACACGGAGACGACCGATGGCTGAGACGCCCGACAAGTTGCTCCCGTGCCCGTTCTGCGGCGGCGACGCGGCGATGCCGCGCAAGGTTCTGCGCGACGGCTACGAGAACTTCCGCGACGATCCCGACGCCTACGCGCACTCGGTCGCCTGCCACGCCTGCGCGGCGGAAGGCGGCTGGGCGAAGTCCGAGAGCGGCGCGCGTCGCTGGTGGAACACCCGCGTCTCCCCCACAGGAACGCCACCGCAGGAGAACGCCTGATGCGAGAAAGCGTCTGGAACCATACGATCACGCTGCCCCTCTGGGCCTGCTGCGCGTTCCTCCTTCTCGCGCTGCTTTGGCAGTGGCTGATGGAGCGGCAGACGAAGAATCTGCGCGGCCTGTTTGAGACCTTCCGGGATCGCGACGAGTTGGAGCGCGCCCAGCAGGCGCTCGACAACACCGGCATCGCCGGGATCATGGACGAATTCTACGACCTGCCCGACGCGATTGAGCAGATGGCGCTGAGGATTCGCCAGCTCGAAGATGCGCCGCCCGCCCCGACACCGCAGGAGAAGAACGCCGATGCGTGAGACGTTCCCGGGGGATGCTCAGTCGTCGCGGTCAAGGACGGCCATGAGCCGGCCTCGCATCGGCTCGGAGATCCCGACGAACCAGGTGAGCCAGCGCCGAGCGATGACGGGGATGGGGATCGCGCCCGACACCCAGCGCCGGATCGTCCGCTCATCGCGGCTCAGGACGCGCTCAGCGAAGCGTCGGAGGGACATCCCCGACGCTTCGATGCGCGAGGATTGGGAGCAGTTCGCGCAACTCATCGGCTATTCGGTGAGCGGCTTCGGCACGCTCAGGTACGTCTCCGACAAGGCGTTCGCTGCCGCGATGAAGGCTGAGACGAAACTGCCGTCCGGGGATCCCCGTGGCTGAAACGACGACAGCGCACCTCGATAGTCTGCGGCGACTGCAAGCCATCCTCGACCACACTCGCCAGTCCATCGCCCTCAACGGTGAGCGCGCCCGCTGGGCAATGTGCGTCATCGAAGCCAAACACCGTCGCGATCTCGCCGCCGAATACCTCGCCCGCGCCGAAGTGCGCCGGCTGGATGCTGAAATCGCGCGTCTCTCTCAAACTCCCTGACCTCATGGGCCCTCTTTCCGCCCGCGAGCTCGAGGTCGCTCGCCTCGTCGCCGAAGACCTGAGCGACAAGCTGATCGGCGACATTCTCGGCATCTCCCCGCGGACCGTCCAAGACTATCTTGACCGCATCGGCAAAAAGATCGGCGTCGGCAAGGGCCGCAAATCGCGTCGGCGCGTGATCGCTCGATGGGTGGAACGCTATGAGCGGCAGCACCCAGCAAAGGCCGATGCGGCGTAATGCCGTGCCCGTAGTCTTGCGGGCGCGACAGTGGCTGCGGAGAACGCCATACTACGTGCACCTTGACATCACGTTCCCGCATTGGCTCGCAGGAGCCGGCCGAGATCGAACGGCAGGATGTGCAGGACGCGCAGGCGTTGACGGACCGGCTGCGCGCGGTCGACGGGCTCCGGCTCCGGCTCGCGCAGCTCAACTGGGATCGCTTCAACGCTTCGGCGAACCCGCCCGGCGCACTCGCCCCAGACATCGCCCGTGACACGCTGAGCCGGCAGGCGATCCGCCGGAAGGAACTCCGTCGCAAGGCGCTTCGTTCGGGGCACAGCGGGCTTTCTCGCGCGATTGCGGCGGTATAATGGGCTTCCTCGTCACGCGCTTTATGTACCCGAACGTGAATGACGAGATCATCGCCCGCCAGCGTCGCATCCCCTCGCACCGTCTGACTGGCGCTCTGGTGACGTTCAATCGCTGGCCCAATCTTGAGCGATTGGCCGATCAGGGCCGCGTCGCCAAGGCCAGATTCGCCGATCGTGCGGGCCGAAAGAAGCGCGGACGCCCGGGGAAGGCGCTCCCGTGATCCCGCGTCGCGTCGTGCTCGATGTGCACTGCTCGGCCTGCCGCGGTCGCGGCGTCCGCCTCCAGCAACTCCCCGCGTCGATCGAACGCACCGACTGCCCGGACTGTGCCGGCACAGGTCTCAAAGCCTCGGCTGACTGCTCCTCCGCCCAGCCGCACCGCTTCTCCGGTCCGAACCTGTGAAGCATCTAGCGACGCTGTTCCTCTGCCTCCTCTGGCTGGCCTTCGGGTCGCCGTATCGCTGATGCTGTCGGTCATCCTCCCGATCACTCCTGCGCTGTGTCTTCTCGCCGGCGTCGGACTCCTGCTCGGCCTCTGCTGCTCGCCGCGTCGCTAATGCCCGGCCGCCCTCGCCGCACCGCCATGGTCGTCGACCTCACTCGTCGTGCCGCCATGGAGATGGAGGACCAGCCAGACGCTACGCTCCTGGACTACGTCGACTTCTGGATCTCCAGTGGTCACACCCTCAAGGAGCTGGCAGACCTGGTCACCAAGGACACCAGACCGTACGACCTCCAGCCCGAGGAAGTCTGGACGATCTCCGGCGAGATGATCCGACGGTACTTGGGTCAACAGTTCGGATTCGACGCGGTCGACGAACGGCTCACGCACGCACGTACACGCGCGAGCTATAGCATGGTCGATGAGGCGCAATCGATCGCGGACACGGTCGACGGAGTCGCCGGCGAGGTCGCCAAAGCCAGGCTGCGCGTCTCGACACGCCACTGGACCGCGGAGCGCTTCAACCCGAGCGCCTTCGGCCAGAAGAACGGCGTAAGTGTCAACGTGTCAATAGGTTCGCTGCACCTGGACGCCTTGCGCTCTCGGGCGGCGAAAGTAACCAGTGCCCTGCACGGCGTGGCGACGGTGCTTGGAGGGGAGGGGGCGGACAGTACGCAACACGTTGCCATTGCGTCAGTTAGCGCAGAGTAGTACGCACAAGCTGCATTCTGTAAACCTGGGACGATGCGCAGCCGGGCGAGTAGCCGATCTGGGGTCGTGGGGCTCAGGGTCGGATCGGCGAAAGCCCCCCCCCTGCTCGACGGAGGGCCGGGCCGGTGGAGCGGGCAGGTACCCTGCGGGCTCGCTGTTCCTCATCGCCGGGTGTCGGTAGGGTCGGAAAAATTTTTCACCTGTGGTTCACTTAGGTCCTGAGAGTCTGAGCGTATGAGCGCACACAACGTGGCGTTGCCGGTGAAGTCGCAGCATCGGCAGCAGGTGAATGTGCCGGCGGCGTCCGGGGATTACGCGACCGAGGTGATCACCTTCGGAGGAGTGCCGGCGGGGGTGGTGGCGCAGTCGTACCACCGGGTGATGATCTGGATCGAGGGGACGGCGAGTCAGGTGCCGAACGGGGTGTCGGCGGAGCTGTGGCTTCCGCGGCTCTTCGATGCGACCAACAGTCAGTCCGGGCTGACGTCGTCGGACTACTACTACGCGGGCAAGGTGGTTTTCCCGGCGGGGAGCTCGGCGACGGCGACGGGGGCGGACGTGAAGTATGGGTCCGGCGTGTGGGATCTGGCGGGTGCTCCGGGTGGGCAAGTGCGGGTGAAGTCGGGCGGGACGGCCGGCGCGATGTTCATCAACCTGACGGCGCTCTAAGACATTGGGTGCTGCCGCGCAGTCGAATCCGTTCGGGGAATTTCTCGATCGGTATGGTCGCGATCCCGTGGCGTTTGTCCGGGAGGTGGTTGGGAAAGAGCCGTTCCCGGACCAGATCGAAATTTTGCAGTGGTACGGGCAGGGCGAGCGTCGGATCGCGAAGCGGTCGGGCCATGGCGTCGGGAAATCGGCGTGTTTGGCGTGGATCGCGGCGCATCACATCCTCTGCCGGTTCCCGCAGAAGACGGTGATCACCTCGGCGTCGGCGCCGCAGCTCTGGGACGCGCTCGCGGCCGAAGTGAAGGCGGTGTTGAAGGGGTTGCCGCCGGCGTTGTCATCGCTCTTGGACATTCAGAGCGAGGGGATCTACCTCAAGGCGGCGCCGGACGAGTCGTTTATCTCGTTCCGCGTGTCGAAGTCGGAGACGCCCGAGGCGATGGCTGGGGTGCACTCCCCGGGCTACGTGCTGTTGATCCCGGACGAGGCGTCCGGCATTCCGGATCCGGTGTTCGAAGCGGCCTCCGGCTCGATGTCGGGGCACAACGCGACGACGATCATGGCAGGCAACCCGGTCCGCACGACCGGGTTCTTCTTTCACGCGTTCCACCGGGCCCGCGGGCTGTGGAAGACGCAGCACGTGAGCTGCGAAGACCACCCGAACGTCTCGCCGGACTTCATCGCGCAGTTGAAGGCGCAGTACGGCGCCGACTCGAACGCCTATCGGGTGCGCGTCCTCGGGGAGTTCCCGACGGGCGACGACGACACGGTGATCCCGTTCGAGCTGATGGAGTCGGCCTTGAAGCGCGATGTCCGGCCACTGCACGTGCGTGAAATCTGGGGTGTCGACTGCGCCCGGTTCGGTAACGATTCGAGTGCCTTGGCGCGCCGGCGCGGCAATGCCCTCTCCCGGCCCGTCGAAGAGAAGAAGGGCTGGGACACCATGCGCGTCGCGGGCTGGGTCAAGAGCGAATACGACGCCTGCGCACCCTCGGACCGGCCATCGGAAGTGCTGGTCGACGTCATCGGCATCGGCGCCGGCGTCCTGGATCGGTTGCGCGAGCTCGGCGTGCCGGCGCGTGGGGTGAATGTCGCCGAATCACCGTCGGTGTTTACGGAGCGGTACGCGAACCTGCGCGCGGAGTTGTGGTTCAAGGCGCGCGAATGGCTCGAGGCGAAGGATTGCAACCTCTGCGGCGATGAAGAGACGGGCGCGGAGCTCGTCATGCCCCGCTTCAAGTACCACTCGAACGGCAAAATCCTCGTCGAATCGAAGGATGAGATGAAAAAGCGCGGCGTGAAGTCGCCGAATCGCGCCGATGCGCTGCTCCTGACCCTCGCGGGCCAGTCCGTGAGCGCGATCGGCGGCTCCAAGTCGGCGACGAGCTGGAATGAGCCGCTGAAACGCAAGATCGGCGGGATTGTCTGATGGACGAGCCGACCCCCGTGCCGATCCATCACGCACCGAAGCAGTCGCCACGCCGGAATCGGCCGCAGGCCGCGGCGGTTGATCGCCTGCTCGCGCCCGAGGCGCCGCCAGCGCCGGCGGTGGTCGGTGCCCCGCCCGCCGAGCCACCGACACGCCGCGGGCACATGCTCGATTTCGCGGGCGTGCCGTCGAAGATCGTGGTCACGACCGAAGGGGCGGTCCTGGTGACGCCGGAAGGCATCACGCTGCTCCCGAAGAGCGACGTGGCGTCCCGCCTGCCGGTCGGGGCCCGCATCGAGAAGCGGTCGGCCGAGTGCTACCGCTCGACGCAGCTCAACGCGGCGGTGACCCGCCCTGATACGACGCATAGGACCGCGATCGACGCCATCGAGGCGTTCATTCCGCACTTCCACCGTCGCGACGACTAGGGATTCCGTTGGCCTATCAGGATCGCACGGCGGACCGCTCGCCGCCGCCCGAGTATTTGGCCCGGAAGGGCGACGGGCCCATGGCGAAGGATGACATTCGGGCCGTCGTCAGCAGCGCCCTCGCGCAAAGCGTGCAATTCGTCGACACCGAACTGTCGGACGAACGCGCGCAAGCGACCAACTACTACCTCGGCAAGCCGTTCGGCAACGAAGAGGAAGGCCGCTCGCAGGTGGTGCTCACCGAAGTGCGCGACGCGGTCGATGGGATGCTCCCGTCCCTCCTCCGTGTGTTCTTCGGTTCCGAGCATGTCGTCGAGTTCGTTCCGACGAACCCCAGTCAGGTCGAGCAGGCCGCGCAGGCCACCGACTACATCCGCTACCTGTTCGAAGAGGAAAACGGCGGGTTCCTGAAGACGCTGTGCGTACTGAAAGACGGCATGGTGCGGAAGATCGGCGTCTTCAAGTGGGCGTGGGACGAGACGAGCGAGACGAAAGCGTATCGCATCGAAGGCATCGACCCGCAACAGGTCGAACTGCTCGCCGCCGACGATGCCGTGGAGATCAGCGCACTCGAAGAGCGGCCCGATGGCCTGCGAAATGTCGATCTCACGCGCAAGACCGAGGGCAAGGTCCGCGTGTGGGATCTGCCGCCGGAAGAGTTCGTGTTCAACCGCGAAGCGCGCTCGCTCGATGAAGCGTTGATCCGCGCGCACCGCACCGACAAGACCCGTGGCGAACTGCTCGCGATGGGCATCTCGGCGAAGGACATCGACGAGCACGCCGGCGCGGGGAGTGGCAGCACGGACGCCTCGCTGCAAGGGAACGCCGAAGCGATCGCGCGCCGCGACATCGCCGGCGTCGGCCGCTCGGCGGGGTTCGGCTACACGACCGATCCGGAGATGGGCCCCGCCAACGCGAAGATCCTCTACACCGAAGCGTTGATGCACATCGATGTCGACGGGGACGGGGTCGCGGAACTGCGTCGCGTGTGCTGCATCGGGCCCACGCACTACCCGGTGAGCTGGGAGCCTGCCGACGACACGATGGGCTTCGCCGCGTTCAGTCCCTACCCCGAGCCGCATACGCTCCTGGGCGGGTCCGTGGCTGACCGGACGATGGACATGCAGCGCATTACGTCCTCGCTCCTGCGCGGGACGCTCGATTCGCTCTCGGCGGCGATCTTCCCGCGCACGGCGTACTCGGAAGGCAACGTCTCGGTCGCGGACATCATGAACACCGCGATCGGCGCGCCGATTCGCGTGCGTGGTGACGTCAACGCGGCCATTCGCCCGATCGAAGTGCCCTTCACCGGCAAGGATGCCATCCCGCTGGTGGCGATGATGCAGGAGATCATCGAACGCCGGACGGGCCGCAACAAGGGCACCGCGGGCCTCGATGCCGATGCGCTCCAGTCGACGGGCAAGGAAGCTGTCGGGGCCGTGTTGAGCGGTAGCCAGGAACAGCTCGAGATGATCGCTCGCGTGTTCGCCGAGACGACGCTCAAGCCGCTCTTCAAGGGACTGCTTAGGGTCGTGAGGGCCCGCCAGCAGCGGAAGCGCATGATTCGCCTCCGCGGGTCGTGGGTCGAGATCGACCCATCGGTCTGGGACGCCGACATGGACGTCACGGTCAACATCGGTCTCGGCACCACGTTCGTCGACAAGAAGGTCGCGACGCTGATGGCCGTGGCGGCTGATCAGAAGGAGATCGCCGCAGCCACCGGCGGGATCTATAGTCCGGTGGTCCCGCTCCCGAAGATCATGGGTACGCGACAGAAGATCCTGTCGCTCCAAGGCATCAAGGACTTCGGTACCTACTACAACGCCGACGTGCTGCAAGTGGGATGGCAGCCGCCGCCGCCGCCGCCGACGCCGCCCGATCCGACGACGATGGCGATCCATGCCGAGCACGAGATGAACCGGCTCAAGGTCATCAAGGAACTGACCATCGAGCAGGACAAGCTCAAGGCCCAGGCCGAGAACGACGAGCGCGAGTTCTGGTTCAAGGTCAAGCAGCACGCCGACGACGTCGCGCTCAAGCGGCTTGAGATCGAAGCAAAGTACACCTTCGACGCGAACCAGGCGGATCTCGACCGCGCGGCCGTGCAGGAAGTGAAGGAAACCGAGCTCACGCTCGCGGCGCATGACCAGATCACCGGCCACGCGCTTGAGCGTGACCGCTTCGCCCACGATCAGGCAATGGATCGCCGCGCGGCGGATACGGCCGATGCCGCGCTCACCGTGTCGACCGACAGTGAGGGAGCCGAGTGAGCCTCGACCTCTTCCCGGTCGATCAAGTCATCCGCGATTGCCAGCGCTTTCGCGATTTGCTCGACAGTCCGGTGGGCGGGGTGATCCTCAAACTGGTCGAGCAGCAGCACTACGACGATTTCAAGCGGGCGAGTACGCCCGAGCAGCTCCAGCGCGCGCAGGCAAAAAGCTTGGTGCTCGACGATGTCATGCACCAACTGCGCACCGTGATTTCCGCAGGGGAACGCGAGGCCCTCGAACGCCAGAAACGCGAGCGCGCGGAAGAGCGCGCCGCCGAGGCCCAGCGCCCTGCCAGCCAGGAGTAATGCCCTATGAGCACATCGATCGCGCCCGAATCCGCCACTTCGTCACACGACGGAAGCGTTTCGGGCGCATCGCAGGCGATCCTCGGCCTCCTCTCGCGCGACAACACGCGCGATACAGCGGAGCCGTCGACCCGCCAGCCGGAGCAGCGGCCGGAGACGAGCAGCACCAGCGAGACGAGCGACACGCAGGAGTCTCCCGCCGCCGAGCAGGCGCCGGCCGCGACCGCCGAGGAGCAGGATCCCTCGCGCGAGAGCGAGCCGGCCGACAGCACTACCGAAGGCACCGACGAGCCGTCCGACACGTCGGCACCGCGCCTGTTCACCGTCAAGATCGACGGCAAGGACGAGCAGGTGCCCGAAGACGAGTTGGTGCGGGGCTACTCGCGGACGCAGGACTACACGCGGAAGACGATGGCGCTCGCGCAGGCTCGGAAGAGCTTCGAAGAGACCGAAGTCGCCGCGGTGCGGCAGGAACGCGAGCAGTACCGGCAGACGCTGACGAAACTCGAAGAGGCGATCACGCTGTTTCATCCGAAGGAACCCGATTGGGCCATCCTTCGGGCTCAGGTGAGCCCCGACGAGTACGTGGCGAAGCGCGACGAATGGGACGACACGCAGAAGCGCGTCACGGCCATTCGGGAAGAGCGCGCCCGCGTCGAAGCGCAGCAGGCCGAGGACGCGAAGAAGGGCTACAGCGCGCACGTCGACGCGCAGCGCGCGAAGCTCATCGAGGCAGACCCGGACTTCGGCGATCCCACGAAGGCCCCGGAGCTTGGCAAGGCGCTGAGCGCGTTCGCCAAGGAACGGGGGTTCTCCGACGAGGAATTGACCGGCGTCGCCGATCATCGGCTAGTCCTCCTGCTCCGCGACGCGATGCGCTATCGCGACGCGCAGAGCAAGGCGCCGGCGATCAAGACGAAGATCGAGAAGGCCATCGCCACGACCGCCCCCGGCGGCTCCAAGGCGAATCAGCCCAAGGCCTCGAAGGGCGAACAGGCGATGGCGCGTCTCCAGAAGACCGGGCGCGTCGAAGATGCCGCCGCGGCGATCCTGACCCGCCTCTAAGCACGACTCACCCAACAATCTGAACCCTGTCATCGACGCCCCACGCGGGCGGCGAGGAACCGATTATGTCTGCGATTGCGAATACGTTTACCCGCTTCGATGCGGTGGCCGTCCGGGAAGACCTCTCGGACATCATCTACAACATCTCCCCGACCGACACCCCGGTCCTCAACAACGCCGGCCGTGGCAAGGCCGACCAGACGTTCTTCGAGTGGCAGACCGACGCCCTCGCCACGGCGTCGACCACGAACCAGCAGATCGAAGGTGACGACGTCACGGCCTTCGACGCGGTGACGCCGACGGTTCGCCTCGGCAACTACACCGAGATCACCCGCAAGACGCTGATCATCTCCGACACCGAGGAGGTCGTCGACAAGGCGGGCCGCAACTCGGAAATCGCCTACCAGCTCGCGAAGAAGGGCAAGGAGATGAAGCGCGACATGGAGGCGGCGATCTGCTCGAACAAGGGCGCGGTCGCGGGCTCGACGTCAGCGGCGCGTGTCACGGGCAAGCTGCTCGCCTTCCTCAAGACGAACATCAGCAAGGCGAACGACGGCACGGCGCCGGTCTACACCAACA
This sequence comes from uncultured Gemmatimonadaceae bacterium, assembly GCA_966111935.1. Classification (GTDB taxonomy): domain Bacteria; phylum Gemmatimonadota; class Gemmatimonadetes; order Gemmatimonadales; family Gemmatimonadaceae; genus JAQBQB01. The sequence goes on along the minus strand of CBHWBX010000001.1, from coordinate 32,367 downwards.
TCCCGACGGACGTCTGGACGGACGGCACCGCCCGCACGCTGACGGAGACGATCCTCAAGGACGTCATCCAGCAGTGCTGGACGAACGGCGCCCAGCCGACGACGATCATGGTCGGCGCGCTCGGCAAGCAGCAGATCTCGACGTTCAACGGCGTCGTCGAGCTCACGAAGCAGCAGACGAAGACCGGCCCGGCGCAGATCATCGGCGCCGCGGACGCCTACGTCTCGGACTTCGGCACGCTCACGGTGGTGCCGAACCGCTTCCAGCGGACCAGCACGATGTTCGTGCTCGACTGGGACTACATCTCGGTCGACTACCTGCGGCCGTTCAAGCAGGTGCCGCTCGCCAAGACCGGCGACGCCGAGAAGCGCATGCTGATCGCCGAGTGGGGCCTCCGCGTGAAGAACGAGAAGGCCGAAGGCGTGGCCGTCGATCTCACGCCGAACACGTAAGCCGGCGCGACGATTCCCGTGAGCCAGTCCATCACTGATGCCCGGTTGCTCGATGCCGACCCGCTCACGGGGATCGTCGAGCTGTTCCACTACGACACGGACACCGGCGGTTTCTCGATCGAGCGCCGGCAGGACGTGTCGCCCATCCTCGAAGTCAACAAAGCGCTCTTCAACGACGCCCCGCTCCGCTTCGGTGAGTGGTCGCACATCGCGTCGATCCCCGCGGTGATCATGGAACAACTCGCGAAAGACGGCATCATGACCACCGGCGGCAAGCTGCTCGATCCCGTGCGCTTCCGCCGCTGGCTGAACGACCGCGATAACCGACTGTTCCGCACGCGGCCGGGGGTCGTCTGATGGCGCGCATCGTCATCGCGACGCCCTGCCAGGATCAGGTCGCGGCGGGCTATGCCCTCGATTTGGCGAAGCTCGTCGGTCATACGACGCTCGCCGGCGGGCACGAGCTCGTGCTGATGCAGCTCAAAGGCACGCTGTTGCCGCAGCAGCGCAGCACGCTCGTCGAGAACGCGAAGGCCGCGGACGCCTCGCATCTACTCTGGATCGACGCCGACATGCGCTTCCCGAAGGACGGGTTGCTGCGACTCTTGGCGCACGACACGGCGATCGTTGGCGCGAACTACTCGACGCGCCGACCGCCGATCCTCCCGACGGCGCAGCACGCCGAGCACGGCCATCTCTTCACGACGCCCGATGCGACGGGCCTCGTTGAAGTCTCCCACATCGGGATGGGCTTCCTGCTCACCCGCATGGAGGTTTTCGCGACGCTCAGCAAGCCGTACTTCGCCTTGGGGTACAGCCGCAGCGATGACGGCTGGGTCGGCGAAGATGTGTTCTTCTGCCGGCAGGCGCGGCAGGCGGGCTTCGTCACGTTCGTCGATCAGGACCTCTCGAAAGAGGTTCGGCACCTCGGCGAAGTGCCGTTCGCGCCCGAGCATGCCTGCATGACGCGCGACAGTATGCTCTCCCACGGCGGGGCCTGACGGATGGCGCTCAATACCTACTCCGCGTTGCAGACCGCAGTGCTCAAGTGGCTCAACCGCGAGAACGATTCGGACCTGGCGTTGCAGATCCCCGATATGATCACGCTGTGTGAATCGCGGATCAAACGCGAGCTCCGGCGGTCCTCGACGCGAACGACGATCACGATCGACGACGAAGCCGTGACGCCGCCGACGGACATGGCCGAGCTGCGCTCGATCTATCTCGTCTCCGGTTCGCCCTCGAACGATGTGCCGATCCGCGTCGGAACGGCGGAGATGGTCGCCGAACGGCGCGCCCGCAGCGCTGGCGTCACGGGGCGCCCGACGGATGTGGCGTATGTCGCGGGGCAGTTACTCTTCGCGCCGGCGCCGGACCAGACCTACACGGCGGAAATCGTCTACTTCACCGCCCTGACGCCGCTCTCGAATGCGAACACGACGAACGCGGTGTTGCAGGAAGCGCCGGATGCGTACCTGTACGGGACGTTGCTTGAGGCGGCGCCGTATCTCGAGGATGACGAACGCGTGCCGCTCTGGGAATCCAAGTTCGCCGCGGCGATCCGGAGCCTAAACGACGTGCGCGAGCGCGAAGAGTTTGCCGCGAGCCTCCACCCGGCCCGTCTTCCCATGGTGTTCGGCTGATGCGCGAAGATCTCGTCCCACTCAAGCTCCCGCCGGGGTTTCTGAACAACGGCACGACGTATCAGTCGAAGGGCCGGTGGTTCTCGGGGAACCTCGTCCGGTTCTCACAGGGCACGGTGCAGCCCGTCGGCGGGTGGACCCAACGCACGATCACCGGGGCGACGATCTCCGGGACGCCTAATGCCGCGGTCGCGTGGCAGGACAATGCCGGCGTGAGTTGGCTGGCCATCGGTTCCACCGGTGGACTCTATGTGCTCAAGAACAGCACGAACGTGCTGTACGACATTACACCGACCGCGTTCAATAACGGTGGGCAGTCGGCCTATTGGCAGCTCGACACGTTCGGCTCGTACCTGCTCGCCACGTACAACGGCACCGGGACGAACCCCGTTGGTGTGAACAACATGTTCTATTGGGAAGGCGATCCGTCGACCTTCGCGGTGGCGATCGACACCACTGTTCTTGACGCGCCGTTCCAAAGCTTCGGCGTCGTCACGACGTCCGAGCGGTTCGCCTTCATGCTGCGCGGCTCGGACCCGCTTACGCTCGGCGGCGGCGCCCCGCGGCAATTCCGCGCTGATCGCTCAGGCTCGGAGATCGGAGACATGGTCGACTAATGTCCGGAACTCCTAACGTGTCGGTGCGGCGGGTCTACTGGGCCTCGCAGGAAACTGTCACCGACTGGATGCCGAACGCCACCAACTCGGCGGGCGCCTTCGACATCGCGACCGATGGTTCGATCATGTGCGGCGTTCGCACCAAGACCGCGACGCTGTTGTTCACGACGACGGACCTGTGGTCGGCGACCTACATCGGCCAGCCATTCTATTACGGCTTCCGCAAGGAAGGCACGAACTGCGGGATCATCTCGCAGCGCGCCTTCGTGTTGCTCGATACCGGCGCGTACTGGATGGGCTTCGGCAAGTTCCACCACTACGACGGGTTCGTGCGGACATTGCCGTGCGAGGTCAACGACTACGTCTTCGGCAGTTTCAAGCAGTCGCTGTCGCATCTCGTCTGGGCGGTCGCGAACCCGCAATTCAACGAGATCACTTGGTACTACCCGAGCGCGAGTGCGACGACGCACACCGATCGGTACGTCACCTACAACTACGTCGAGGACCACTGGGTCTTCGGCGAGCTGGATCGCGCCTGCGGCGTGTCGCGCATCCCAGGCGCCACGTTGGTAGGACCGGTCCTCATCGACTCGTCGGGCAACATCTACGATCACGAGACGGGCGCCGCGCACGGTGGCGCGACACCCTCGCTCCAGAGCGGCCCCATCGAAATGGGGAACGGCGACCGGGTCATGCGGGTGCAGCGCATCGTGCCCGACGACGAAACGCTCGGCGATGTGCGGGCCTACCTCTATACCTCGTTCTACCCGGACCAGTCAGAGACGCTGAATGGGCCGTACACGCTGAGCAATCCGACGCCGATCCGGCTCACGGCTAGGCAAATCCGGTTGCGGCTCGATGAGGTCAATGCGACGAGTTGGCGCGTCGGGGTGATCCGGCTCGGCATCGTATTGGCGGGCCGTCGATGACGACGCGGGAAATCCACAGCGCGCAGCCGTTTGCGCCGCCGCAGCCGCAGTACAGCCAGGTCGACGAGCAGGCGTTCCGTCGCGCTGCCTTCGAGGCGATCCAGAAAGCGACGACGCGCAAGGATGTAAACCTGCCGATGTACGACATCACCGACTTCGGTTCGTCGGTCGGCAAGGGATACGAGGACACGGCAGCCATTGCCGCCGCCATCACGGAAGTCGACGCGGCCGGCGGCGGACAGCTCCTCTTTCCGGATGGGGTGTTCCTCGTCGGCGCCGACGTCGACTGTCCGAGGACTGTGCTGCCGGTGGGGCTCGGCGGCGACAAGTCGACCATCAAGAGCACGGATGGCACGCAACGTCGGTTCCGGGTGACTGGGACGACGACGAGTGCGGCCGACTATCACCTGATCTCGGGGCTCGTCTTCGATGCCGTGAGCGTCGACTACGGCGCCACGCAGGATGACCAGGGCCGCGGCTGCGCGATCGCGTTCTGCGATCTGCTCAACTCCGATCGGGCGATCTACTACGGCTATCACACGTACAACACGAAGATCATCGGCTGCAATTTCCGGCTGAACACGACGCACGTCTACTACGACTTCGCGACGGTCGGCTCGGACGCGGGCGCGCACATGTGCATCAGCGACAGCGTGCTCTCGGAATGCAGCGGGCAGGCGTTGTACATGAATGGATCGACGGCGGACGGGTACCATCTCTACCTGACCAACATCATCACGGACAACAGCGCGCGGTTTCTCACCGCCGTGAACGTCCTGACCGATGGGATCATCTCGCTCAAAAACATCTCGTTCGAGCTGATCTCGGATTGCTTCATCTACAATGACGGCGCCCACATCCTCGTCGACGGCTTCATGGCGCTGTCTGTCAGCGAGAACTATTGGTTGCACAACGTCTCCGGCACCGTGCAGTTCCGCAACGGACGCGGGGCGTGGAACGCCAACAAATTCGCGCGGATGGACGGCGGGATCGTCGTCGTCGATCAGGCCTCGATCTGGTCGAACCTGCCGTGGTGGGGCGAGAACGCCAGCCCGTTCGCACACGCGTCGTCGACCGGCGGGCGCGTGATCGCCCCACGCAGCGTGTATCGTGGCCGGGCGAGCTCGGTGGCCGGGAATTTCCTGCTCACCGACGGTTCTCCGGTTGACGCGACGACGCGTATTGCGGAGCCGTTCGACTACAACGACCGCGTGATCGAGTTCTACGTCGTCTGCTCGACCGCGGGCGCGACCGACAACACGCTCCGCGTGCAGCTCGCCGATGGCGGGGCGTCGCCATTCATCGACTTGGTTTTCCCGCTGGTCGACGGCGGGGCGCACGTGCGTGTCACATGGCGCCGCGGGGCAAACTTCGCGGTCGAGGCCACGTATGCCCCGAGCGTCGCCGGCAATGCGCAATTCCTGAGCGGCAGCGTCAGCGACACGACGACCCTGTCGGCGACGAAGTTCCTCGCGTTCACGACGGCCAAGGCCGGCGCGACGGCGAGTCAGATCGCCGTCTGGCACCTGCACGAAGACATCAGCGGCACGAAGTCATCGGAGCTCTGAGAATCCCCATGGCCGAGACCACTACAATGCCGACGTACCGCTCGGAGATTGAATCCGCGCTCAAGTACGCCGGCGGCACGCATACCTACGCCGACGTCGTCGCGATGGTCGCGAATGGCGAGGCGCAGTTCTGGCCCGCGCCGCATTCCTGCATGGTGACCGAGATCGTGCGGTATCCGCAGCGCACCGTGCTCAACGTGTTTCTGACGGCCGGCAGGTTGGGGGAGATCCAGATCATGCTCCCGACGATCCTGCACTGGGCCGTCGCCGAGGGGTGTACGTCCGCGACCTTCACTGGCCGCAAGGGGTGGCAACGCACGTTCATCCGTGCGCAGGGCTGGGAGCCGAGTCTCGTGATGTACGCCAAAGATTTGACGAGGATGAACGATGAGTAAAAGCGCCGGCGGGCAACGATCGACACAAGCGAGCACGCAGAGTCTCGATGGGACGACGCAAGACTACCTCAAACAGATCATGCAGTGGGCCCAGCACGCCGGAGCGGCTGGGCCCTCGCCGTTGGTCGGTGGCGCGACCGACTACAACACCGCGACGATGGACGCCGGCCGCACCGGCTTGGGTGCGCTGGCGGGCGATCCGTCGGCGGTCTCGAAGCTGATGAACCCGTATCAGACGAACGTCATCGACGCGATGCGGAAGGAAGGCGCGGTCACGGATCAGAACACCATCAACACGCTGAACGATGCCGCGACCAGGGCCGGTGCGTTCGGCGGGACACGGCAGGGCGTGGCGACGGGTGTCGCGCTCGCGCAGAACGCGCGCGACCTCAATTCGAACATCGCGGGCCTGCTGAACACCGGGTACGACAATACCATGAACCGCGCGGGCAATCTCGCCGGGATGGGCTTCGCCGGCGCTGGGGCCAACGCGAACCTCGGGATGGGCGGCATCGGCTCGCCGCAACAGTGGATGCTTCAGATGCTCAAGCGGGGCTTTCTCATGCCGACAGGGTCGCAGTCGAACACGTCGGGCTCGACGCTCGGCACGCAGGCGGGCTTCTCGATTCCCTTTCTGAGTGGCGGGAGCGGCCAGTAATATGGGAACATCCCTCTTTGATCGCGATCGCGCGCTGCTGTCGCTCGAAGACATCATCCCCGCGCTGCGTCAGGGTCAGCCGCTGTTAGCGCAGGCCAGGACACTGCCGCCGATGGTGACGAGCGAAGCGGCGCCACGCGCCCATATGCTCGCGCCGGTCGTGACCACAGCGCAGGGTGGGCCCAGTGGCGTCGGTGGGGCACACGCGTTGCCCGCTGTGCATTCCGTCGCCGCGCCGATGAGTCACGCATCCATACCCGCCCTCCCGGACATGGCGATGCCCGGCATGGGACTGCTCGCGCAGGACAACAGCCTGCCGGGCTCACCGTCTGCCATCGCCTCGCTCCTCGAGCGGTTGAGCGCCAGCCCGGCGCCGCTTCCGGGCAGCGATGGCGGTGTCGCGCAATCGGGCGGACCAGCGGCACCGGCTACTCCGCCGAGTCAGGGGCCCGTGAATGTCGGTGGGATTACCGCCCCGGCTCCGCAGGCGGCACCGATGCCGACCATCGTGGCGCCGAAGCAGCCCAACATGATGAGCCGCATTCACGACTGGCTCGTTGACCACACACCCGGGATGGACGCGCCGGGGGGGTACGAAGGGTTGCTGAGCGCGGACGAGATCCAGCGCGCGCGCCCCTCGCTGCTCTCCGCGTTCATCGGCGGTCCGAATGCGGCCTCGCCGGAAACGCACTACCGCGAGAATCTGAACCGGCTCGTCGAGATGAAGCAGTTCGCCGCACAGCTCGACGAGATGAAGAAGGCGAAGGCCGCGCAGCAGGCGATGCTCGCCAACCGTCAGCACATCGCCGACCGGTTCCCCGAACTCCCCGACAGCGCGTCGCCGCAGCAGCAGGCGCAACGTCTGATGTCGATGTTCACCGCCTACTCACGGGCGGGCGATACCGAGATGGCGGGCAAGATGGGCGAAGTCCTCAAGTCGATGGGCAACGTCCTCGAAGGCCCGAAGCCCGTCGCGAAGAAGCCGCCGATCGAGATGCGGCTCGGCGATCACGTCGAGTTGCTCGATCCTGACACGATGCAGAAAGTAGGATCCTTTCCCATCAACCCGTCGCCGCGTGATCCGAACGCGCCGGACACGGCCTCGCAGCTCCGCGACCAGCGGATGTTCCAGCGCGAGCAGCAGCTCTCGGACGACTACAACAAGGACACGAAGTCGTACCGCGAACTGTCGATGAAGTTGCGCAACGCCATCAGTGAAGCGCCGCAAGCGTTGAAGGGTGACGGCGCTTCGCAGGTCAACATTCTGTACGCGTTCGTGAACGCGATGGACCCGAACTCGGCGGTCCGTGAGGGCGAGATCGGTTTGGTGCAAGCGGGCGCCTCCCTTCGCGCCCGCGCCCAGCAGATGATCGACAAGTATCTCCAGACTGGGAAGTCGGCGGCGGTCCCGAAGGAGATGATCGACGCAATGACGGGCCTGATGCAGCGTCGCTTGACGTCCACGAAGGACTACATCGACGAGCGTTCGAGCTACTACCAGAGGCGCGCAAAGCAATGGGGAGTGGATCCGGCGAACTTCCCTGGCATCGAGGATGATGCGCCACGTCCGGCGCAGACCGGCGCGCCTCAGGTGGCCGGACTGCTTACGCCCGGCAACGTCGACCTGGCGAATCGCCCACGTGTGCGGAATCCGGACGGCTCCATTTCGACTGTGCGCAGCATGTCGTTCGGCGAGAACGGGAAGGAGATCTTGATCCCGACCGTTAGCGATGACGGACGAATCCTCTCGGACAAGGACGCGATCGCTCTGTACCACCGCACGGGTAAGCATCTCGGCGTCTTCCGTGATGTCCCGTCGGCGAATGCGTATGCGCGGCAACTGCATGAAGATCAAGCGAAGACGCTGGACGGCATGTCAAACGCGACGGACCTATACAAGAAGTACAACCTGACGCCCAAGTCCTGACATGGGCGTCAGTGTAATGCCCGTGCCGAGCGGCCAACCGTCGCTCGCCGATGTGCAGCGCGTGAAAGCGAACGTTGCGAAAATGCGTGCGGCGGGTGCGCCGGAATCGGACGTGCTCGCGTACCTGCAACACGAAGACTCGCTGTCGAGCGCCACGCCGACGCCTCTCCCGTCTCCGTCGAGCACCGACCTTTCGTTCCGCAACATCGGTCGGTCCATCACGCAAGGCGCCACGTTTGGCTTCGGCGACGAGATGGGGCTTGTGAATCGCGAGGCCGACAAAGCGTTTGCCGCCGAGCATCCCATCGCGAACTTCGCCGGCCGGATGCTTGGCGGACTCGCGGCGCCCGCGGCGGCGGTGGCCGCAGCACCCGCGCTCGGGACGTCCGCCCTCGGCGCCGCAGCGCTCGGCGGAGCGACCGGCATGCTCTCCGGCGCTGGCGAATCCGAAGGCTCGGTCGTCGACCGCATCGTCTCCGGCTTGAAGGGCGGTGCCTTGGGCGCCGCCGGCGGTGCCGCCTCCTACGGTGTGGCGAAGGGCGCGGGCAGCGTGATCGGGAAGCTCGTCGACCGGTTCAAGCCGGAGCGCGCCGTAAAGCGGGCCGCGGCAAGCCTCATTGACCCGTCTGTCGCCGCCAAGCTCGCCGAGGTGGACCAGATCGCCCCCGGCGGTGCGTCCATCGCGACGACCGCGATTCCGGCGACTGGCGACAAAACGTCGCGCTTCCTCCCGATGCTCCGTGCGACGGGTGCCAGCCCCGAAGCGGCGGCGTCGGCCGAGCAGAACTTCCTCGACCAGAAAGGCGCGCTCGGCGCGGCCCGGAGTGCGCTCGGCGCCAAGATGGACGCGCTGACGGGCGACATCCCGGTGACGCCACAGGGCCGCGACGCAGTGATGAAGGCGGCGAAGGTGTTGGGCAAGAACGCACCGAAGGCCTCGCCGACGATGCCCATTCAGGATCTGCGCACTGCGCTCTCGGAATTGCGCGCCGATGCGCGCATGGCCGCGAAGTCCGGGGTGAACGCGAACGGCGTGCGGCTCCACGCGATCACCGAAGCCAAGGACGCGCTGCAAGACTACCTCTACACGCACGCACCGCAGTTCGAACAGCTCGATAAGCCATACGCGATCGTGATGCAGCAGTTGGAGCGCACAGACCGCGCGCTCAAGACCGTGCAGCAGTCGCGGGCGAACTATTCGGCCAACGCGGCGTACGGCGCCACCTCCGGCTCGCTCGGCGGTTCATTGCCGAGCGCCGGCCGTGGCGCCGTGATGGAGCTCATCGACAAGGTCCTCACCAACAAGGCCGGGGCAGCGGACGCCGTCGCCCGGCTCGTCGCCAAGCCCGGCGGTCCTCAGTTGGTCGATCAGATCATGCAATCGCTCCCGCAGGACCAGGGTGTGACGCGCCTCGTCGCGCCGACCGCTTCAGCGGCGATCCCCGCCATGCGCGGGTTGTTGTTCCCGCAACAGCCCTAACTCGAACAGATACCCTCCCTCTCGAACGCGCCCCCGACGGGCGTTGGAGCTCTCGCATGTCCATTCTCTCGAATTCCGCCTCGAAAGCGGACTCCAAGGCCGCCTCTGCTGCCACGGCAGCGTCGACGACCCTCTCCACTGCAACCTCGACGGCAACGAGTGCGGCATCGGTCGGCTCTGCCGCCGCATCGACGGCCGACTCGAAAGCCCTCTCCGTCTCGACGCTCACCAGTACCGCCGATTCCAAGGGCGTGAGCGCGGGCACTGCGGCGAGCACCGCCGACTCGAAGGCCGTGTCGTCATCGGCCAGTGGATCGAGCGCCGCCAGTGCCGCCGTCTCGGTGACGTCGAACGTCACGACGTCGGATTCCAAGGCCACATCGGCCACGACCCGCGCGAGCACGGCGGACTCCAAGGCGCTGTCGGTGAGCACGCTCACCAGTACCGCCGACTCGAAGGGCACGAGCGCCGGGAGCGCGGCGAGCGTCGCCGACTCGAAGGCCGTGTCGACGTCGACCAATACCAGCGCGACCGACTCAAAGGCGCTGTCGGTCTCGACGAACACCAGCGCCGCCGACTCCAAGGCCCTCTCGGTCTCGGTCAACACCAGCATCGCTGACTCGAAGACAGGGAGCGTGTCGACGAACGTCTCGACCGCCGACTCCAAGGCCACGTCGGTCGCCACGAAGGCGTCGAACATCGATTCGCGTCTCACCTCTGCCGGCAAGTAAGGAGGCCTAACCCATGGGTGCACAGGCCCGATCACTCGCCATTTCCGTCGCGGATTCCAAAGCGACCTCGCACGGCGCCGCGCTGAGTACCGCGCTGTCCCGTGCCCAGAACCTGCCGCCGGCCGTCGCCGACTCCAAGGCGCTCTCCGTCTCCCTCAACGTTTCGATCACCAGCAGCAGGGCGACGAGCGCGGGGACGGCGGACAGCGTCGCGGATTCGAAAGGCGTGTCGAACGGGGTGAACACCTCGGCCGCCCTCTCGACGGTCACGGTCGCGTCGACCGACACGAGCGTCGCGGACTCGAAAGGCGTGAGCGCCAGCACGCGCGCCAGCGTCGCCGACTCAAAGGCGCTCAGCGTATCGACGCTCGCCAGCACGGCGGATTCCAAAGCCGTGAGCAGCGGCAGCGCGGGCAGCGTCGCGGACTCGAAAGCGCTCTCGGTCTCGCTCAACGGCAGCGTGGCGCTGAGCAAGGTCGTCTCCGGATCGAGCACTACGTCGAAGGCGGACAGTCGCGCGCTCTCGGGATCGATCAACACGAGCGCGGCCGACTCGAAGGCTCTTGCCGGGTCGGTCAACGCCAGCACGGCGGATTCTAAGGGCGTCTCGGTCGCCGCGAAGCTCTCGCGGCTCGACTCCCGCACGACGTCGGCGGGCTGGTAACCGCGTTGCACATCGCGCATTGGTCGCTGACCAACGGCTCAGGCCTCCACGGCGTCGCGTCGTCGCTGTGCGAGGCCGAGCAGCGCGCGGGCCTCACGTCGGTGTTGCTCGACTCGACGGTCGAGACGCCGGCGTGGGAGGCTGCGCTCGAGGCGGACGTGCACGTGGTGCACTCCCATCTGCCGAACCCGGTGCAGGACCGACTGCGCCGCATGGGTCGCACGGCCAAGACGGTGTGGATCGGGCACGGGACGCCGGACCATGTCTTTCAGAGCTCCGTCGAGTATGCGCAGTCCGGTGGCTATGGGCACCCAGAACCGCTGATGCTCATGAACCACTGGCTGCAACGCGCCGACGCGGTGGTCACGTTCTGGGAGCGTCACCAGTGGATCTACCAGCGCTACGTCGATCGCCACACGGTCGTCGACTGCATCCCGCTCGGCGTCGACACCGCGTTTTGGTGCCCCGGGGAATCGCGCGGGAAGTTCGACGGCGCGCCGTCGGTCTTCACGGCGGAGAACCCGCATTACATCAAGTGGCCCTATGACCTGGTTACGCTCTGGGCCGAGGTGGCCGAGGCGTTGCCCAGGGGCATGGCGAAGCTCCACGGCATCTATCTGCCGCGGGACATGCACAGCGTGTTCTACCCGTGGCTCTATCGGCTGGATGCGAGCTACTACGGGTTCTTCTCGCCGATGACGTTCGACCGGGACGGGCTGCGGAACGCCTTCCGGTCGACCGACTACACGATCGGCCTCGTGCGCTACGGGGATCTGAACATGCTGTCGCTCCAGGCGAATGCCTCGGGCGCGACGACGATCTCCTACCGCGGCAATCCCCACGCCGACTACTGGATCACCGAAGGCGATCAGCGCGACATGGCGCGTGAGCTGATCGCGATCTGCTCGGGACACGTTGAGCCGCGGGCGAAAGCGCCTGTGCAGGACATCCGCGAGACCGCCACCGCCATGCAAGCGATCTACGAGAGGATTCTGTGAGGATTCCGTCATGAGCGACGCGCCGACGCATCGCATCCACATGCAGTATCTGACTGAAACGGGCTTCGCCTTCGTCGACCCCACGGTGAACATCGGCCGTGGGGTTTCGATTTGGCACTTCGCCCGCGTCATGCAAGACGTCGTGTTGGGCGAAGGCGTCTCCATCGGCGGCGGTGCGGAGATCGGCCGCGGCTCGACGATCGGCGCGCGCTCGCGCATCAGCGCCAACGTCTTTCTCCCGCCCAACGCAACGGTCGGCTGCGACGTCTTCCTCGGCCCCGGCGTGGTCTGCACCGACGACCGGCATCCCCGGGTGCCGCAGCCCGGCGACCCGCCGTACGACGCGAAGCCGCCCGTGATCGAAGACAACGCCTCGGTGGGAGCCGGGGCGATTTTATTGCCGGGCGTGCGGATCGGCGCCGGGGCGCGGGTGGCCGCGGGCGCGATCGTCACGAAGGACGTTCCCCCGGGATACATGATCCGCGGCGAGCCGGGGCGGCTCCGTCGCGCGCCGGCCGAGTGGGGTGACGGAATCGGGAGGATTCGCGCATGACGCTGCGCAATCCTCTCACGAGTGCCCATCGCTTCGGCGCGCTCTGGGCGAATGCGCTCGATCTGGACAACTCGAACGAGTTGCTATTCAGCCCGGACGACCTCGCGGAATACATCCTCGAATCGTCGTTCGTCGGCCATGGCGCCTACAACGTCCTGGCGCCGTCCTATGGCGCCGTGGGCACGGGCCTCACGGACGATCGGCATGCGTTCGTCGCTGCGCAGACGGCGTGCGGTACCAGCGGCTTTCTCTACGTGCCGCCTGGCACCTACCTGATCTCGTCGAACCTCACTATCACGAGCCCCATCCTGCTCGCGCTGGGCGCCAAGCTCAAACCGGCGAGCGGGGTCACGATCACGCTGAACGCTCCGCTGGCGGTGCCGCTCGCGCAGTGCTTCGATCCGTCGGCGGGCGGGTCCATCCGGTTCGGCACGTGGCGCCCCGACAAGATTTTCCCGCAGTGGTGGGGCGCCACAGGCGCCGGCGACGATGGGGTGACGGCCGACACCACCGCGATCCTCGCCGCCGTGGCTGCGGCCAATGCGATTGTGGCGGGCTCCGGGTACAAGCGGCGGTATGGCGCCTCGATCTATTTCCCGGCGGGCACCTATCTCTGTACCTCGGCCATGACCTGCTATCCCGGGGTGACGATCGAAGGCGACGGGCTCTGGACAACGGTCCTCGTGTTCAAGCTCGCGAACACGGTCGACGCGCTGACCTGGGACCGGAACGCGAGCGGGTACGTCCAAGCGTCGGGCTTCGGCTACGGCGGGGCCATCCGCGACATCAAGGCCACGACGCTCGACTTCACCGACACGGCGAAGTCCTGCCGACACCTCGTCGCGACGTACGGTGTCGTCGACTTCGTCGCTGAGAATGTGTCGCTGAATCAGGCGGGCGGCCATCTCCTGCACATCGAGGATGCGGTCGGCATTACGCTGAATCACGTACGCGGTGCGGAGTGCAAGGGCGACGCCGGGCTCTACATCGGTAGTCCGGCCAGCATCTCGACCACGGTCCGCGGCGAGCAGGTGTACTTCAGCGCGTGTCAGGCGGGTCCGAACTTCGACGTCGCGGGCCTCTCGATCGACTTCTTCGGGTTGACGTCCGAGTCGGCCGGTTCTGGCGGAACGCAGACGGGCGCATACGGCTTTCGTGGCCGCTACGGCGCGATCTCGCTGACCGACCCGTACTTCGAAGACAACGGCGACGCCGACATGTGGCTTGGCAGCGACGCGAATGCGACGACCACGACGGTGTCCGTGACTCACCCGCGCGTACTCGCCGGATCGAACAACCTGTCCGGCAAGTCGGCGCTGATTCTGGATCGCGTGTCGCACGCCGTCGTCGACGGCGGCGATCTCACGGCGCGCACCAACACCGTCGAGATGACCAGCAACTGCGGCGCGGTCGATCTCACGATGTACGTGTCGAGCTCGGCGAAGGACCCGATCCTCACGAGCGGCGCGCACTGGCGCACGAAGTCGAACCTGAACTACCGCACCGGCGCGGGCTGGCCGCAGGTGGTGACGAAGACGGGGATTTTACGCAGCGGGACGATGGTGACGACGATCCCGGTCCTGAACAGCCAGCCGTCGCTGCTGAAAGTGTTCGTCGAAGTCTACTTCGAGGGCAGTGCGAACCTGCGCGCGTTGCTCAAGCTCGACATTGCTCACGCTGGCGACGGGTTCTCACTCGGCGGCATGACGGCAACCGCGTTGCTGAACGGGAGCACCGGCAACTTCCAGGTCGCGACGGGCGACTTCGTCGCGACCTACTCCGGTTCGTCGGTGGTGATCACCTACACGTGCGGCAACGGCGCGGGCGCGGGCAACACGAACCTGTGTCAGATGTACGTCGACGGCACCGGCATCGCCGGCACCGTCACGGCCGCGTAAGCGGCGTCCCTCCTTCGTCCCGGCGCGCGCCTCCCCCCCCCCTGCGCGCACTGGTGCTGTTTCCCTCCCTCCTGGTCTGACATGCTCGCTCCCGATCCGTCCGCTCCGACCGTCGAGGTCCTCCGCTTTGCGGGGGCCGCGTTCGGCACCCTTTTGACCGTTCCGGTCGTCGTGTTCCTCTGGCGCATCGCCGGGGATTGGCGCTCCCAGGGCGATTCCATCCGCGACATGCACGGCGATGTGAAGGCGCTCATGGACCCCGAGAAAGGCGTCCTGCCCCGCATCGCGAAGCAGGAATACATCCTGACTGGCGACGGCGGCACGAACGGGGTCCGCGGCGACGTGAAGCGGTTACAGCAGACCGTCGAGGAGGTGCAGACGGCGCAGCGCAACCAGAATGACTCCCTGCATGCGGCGCTCGGGAAGCGTGAAGTGGCCGAGCGGAGGATCAACGACCGCCTTGCCGCGCTCGAAAAGACGCAGAAGACACCCAAGCGTCGGCGGTCCGCATGAGCGCGAAACTTCCGCCCGCGCCCCATGAGCCGTCCGTCATCTCGAGCACGGATGGCCTCGCGCCGAAGTTCCGCGCCGCGATTGCGTCCGTGCTCTTCGACCTCGACGCGCTCGGGTGGCGTCCCGTGTTGCGCGAGACCGTTCGCTCGACCGAACGCGCGGCGTGGCTCTACGGCTTCGGTCGCGCCTACGACGATGGGCGCGGCATCGTGACGAACGCCCCGAACGCCCTCAAGACCTGGCACCACTACGGCCTCGCCGTCGACATCGGCGACAAGCGCTACCCGAGTGGCAGCGAGCTCGCCCAGTTTTTCCGCGATCTCGGCGACGTCTGTCTGCGCCGCGGGCTGACGTGGGGCGGGCAATGGAAGATGCAGGACAAGCCGCATGTCCAGTGGTACTGCAACGGCATGCACGTCTCCCCGTCCGACCACGCCGCCGCGCTGCTCGCGAGTGGTGGTGTGCAGGCTGTTTGGCGCGAGCTCCACGCGATCGACTGAGGACCCTATGGACAAGTTTCTTCGACTGCTCGGCTCCAAGACCGTGATCGGTGCCGCCGGCGGTGTGTTGACCTGGCTGACCACGTTGCCGGTCATCGACGCGAAGCACGCGATCGGCGCGGCGTCGGGCTTGCTCGCCGTCGCTGGCATCCGCGATGCGCTCCATCAGATCACCGACGCGCTCGCGAACAAGGCGTCCGGCGCGGCGCAGTAGTGGGCCGGACCCGACCCGTCGTTCTGGCCCACGTGTCCGACATCCACGCGGGCGGGACGACGGCCCTGTGCCCTGCATCGGTTTCCTACGATGATGGCGGCGAGTACCACGCCTCGAAGCCCCAGCGCTGGCTGTTCCAGTGCTGGGAACAGTATTGGGCGAAAGCCGAAGCGAAGCGGCGCGAGCTGCATGCGGATCTCTACGCCGTGTTCAACGGCGATCTCGTCGAAGGCGCGCACCACCGCACGACGCAGATCATCTCTGAGAACCCGAACGCGCAAGCGGCCGTCGTCACCGCCTGCATGGCGATCCCGCTGGCCTTGAAGCCGGACCGGATCCTGGTCGTTCGCGGCACCGAAGCGCATGTCGGCCAGAGCGCGAGCGCCGAGGAGCGCATTGCGGACGGCCTGCGGCGGGACAAGCGCCCGGTCATCAGTGACCCCGAGACGCGCACGGCGAGCTGGTGGCACTTTCGCGGTGAGATGCAGGGCGTTCGCGTGGACATCACGCATCACGGCCGCACGGGGCAGCGCGAACATACCCGAGGCTCGGCCGCGGTGCTCCATGCGCACGACATCTTCCTGAGCCACGCGAAGGACGGGGACCGGCATCCGGACCTCTGCTTGCGCGGACATCACCACCGCTTCAACGACAGCTACGACGCCTGTCCCACGCGCGTCGTGACCTCGGGCGCGTGGCAGCTCGCGACGAGTCATGTGCACAAGGTCGCGGCTGATTCGATGGCGGGGATCGGTGGCGTGCTCGTGACGATCGACGCCGGCGCTTACGAGGTCGAGAAAATCCAATTCAAACCCGAGCGGGGACCGGTATGGAAGCTATAACGATCACGACCGCCGAAATCATCGACGCGCTCAAGGCGGCCGGGACGGCGCCGAAAGCCGCGAAGACGGTCGCGCAGCTCTGCTTCGAGACGTGTCGTGGACAGGAATCCGTCCGAAAGTCGCTCCGCATTTTGCACGCGGCGGGCCGACTCGTTCGGCATCAGGTGGAATCCACGGACATCGCCGGACGTCGATGCACCATCCCCGCGTATACGATTCGCCCCGCACGACAGCGCTGATCGCGCGCCGCGAGCGCGCGTTTGATCCGGCCCGACTCCGCCGCGGCATTCAACGGGGCGTCGAGCGGTTAGGGCCGATGCAGTTCCGTGTCGAAGGTCGACACCAGCGGTTCTACGACGTCAACCTGGAGCTCGACACGCCCTGCGACTGCGCCGACGCGCAGTATCACGGGCGGGGCTGTCTCCACGAGCTCGCGGCGAGGTTGCATGCGGGCGATGCGAAACTGATTCAGTCGCTGGGGGACATGCTACTGTCGGCAGAACGTGCGGCGGGCACGGCGCGCTGACCCCGTTCGAGCAGCCGACCGCCCCATGCGGCGAGGCGCTGCGGCCAGTCGGGGCGCATGCACGGCCGCTCGACGAGCACGAAGTACGCGATCGAGACGACCCCGACGACCGGCAGAATGACCGCGGCCGCCATGGCGAGGGTGCCGAGATAGTTCACGTGCGGCAGATGCGGAACGGTGAACCGTCCCGCGAACGAGATGAGCGCGTAGTGTAGCAGGTAGATGGTGTAGCACATCCCGCCGATCGTGGTGACGACCGGCCAGCTCCACGCGCGCGCGGAGAGCCGCCCCCGGAACGCGGCGACGTAGAGCAGCAGGATCATCGGCGGCAGCACCCAGCGCGGCGGGACACCTTCGGCGAGCGTCGCGATGAGCGCGGGCCACCCGAGCGCGCTGACGAGATCCCACGCAGCGCTGACCGTGGGCGCGCACTCCCACGACGTCACATACAGATCGGCCAGCAACAGCCCGGTCAGGAAGTATGAGAGTTGACTGACCAGCGAGAGGCCGAGCCGCGGCATTGCCGGCGGCAGCATCGCTTCAACGCCCATGGCGGCGAGCGTAGCGACGACGAGCACGCTCCGGCGAGCGCGCGGGTCCGCGAGGCGATAGACCCGCATCAGCAGGGGCGCGACGAGGTAGAACTGCACCTCGATCTCCAGCGACCACGTAACGACGTTGATTGTGCTCGGCGCGCCGTAGATCAGCCCATGGAGATAAGCCATCGACGCGGCGAGGTGCGGGCCGATGTCCCGGGCGGACTGTCCGACGTAGAGGACGAGCAGCAGCGCGTACCCGAGCAGGCTCAGGACATACGGAGGCTCGAGCCGGGTGAGTCGCCGCAGGTAGTAGGCGCGGTACGAGATGGGTCGCCCCCCGCGGAATGCGGCCATCGCGAACGGGAGCGCCAGGACGAAGCCGCTGATCGCGAAGAAGAGCTGCACGCCGTAGGTGCCGGTCCCGATGGCCTGCACCATTCCGCGGTCGAGCGCAGTCGCCGGGTGTACGCTCGCGCGCTCCACGACGTAGCCCTGGAGATGGAAGAGCACGACGCTCAGGATCGCGGCGAAGCGGAGCCCGTCGATCACGGGGATGTATCGCCCCGATGAGGTGACACGGCGCAAGGTCACGAACGGCATCTGCTGCTCAGGACAGAGGTTGCGGAGTTTTCCACGACTTTCCACATATAAGCCTGTTCAACACAACAACTTAGTACGCTTGGCGCGGCGAAGATTTCCCTTGCCTTTCGGGCGCGCTTCGGTGTATTCTCTCGGCGCTCCCCCGAGCCGCGCGCATCACGGACTCATCCGTCAGCAATCGCAGTCGTTCGGGGCTACAGTGAAAGCGGGAGCAGTCGGACGATGGAGAAAGGATCTGCTGGAAAGGTGATCGGGGGCGTAACGGGTGGTGTGACGAAGGGTGTTGCCGATACTACATCCGTTCACTACCGTGGCGGACTCCTCACACCTGCGACGCCACGAGCGGAAGCCTTTCGTGTTGCCTCGCAGGTCCTTTCCCGCCGCACCATGCCGCACCGTTCTTCCGAGAAGCCGACGCCGGCCGTCTCGCCATCGATCATTGAGCTCATCCGGACCGAGCGGGCCCCGAATGGCCCCGCTGACTGCGTTCGGCAGTTCCCGACCCTCAACCCGCTCACGGTCGAATTGGTCGCCTTCGACTGGGAAGGTTGTCCGCGGTTTCGGTCGGAAGTCCCGACGAACGAAGACCTCGAGAGCTGGGAAATCCTGCTGCTCAGGCGCTGCCGGAAGTTCTTCCCGGCGCCGCGGCCCGACCTCCACCTGATCGACTAGCACCGCCCTTCAGCGGCGTTTCTTTCCGCCCTCGGCCACTTTGCGGACCGGGGACGCCTTGCGCTGGACTTCCTCGCCGTAGTACATGGGTGGGCCTTCGTATTTCTGCGACTGCTCCTCGACGGCTGGGAGCGACGCCTCCCGCGGAAGCTGGCCATAGTGCAAGTACGCTGGGGTGACGCCGAAATACCGCGCGAGCTGCTCGATCTTCTCCTCGTCGGGAATCGTGCCCTCTTCCCATCGGCCGTACGTCGAGTTGGCGACCCCCATCTCTCGGGCGACGTCCTGCCGCTGAATATCCCGCGCCTCGCGCGCAGCCTTCAGGCGCCGCTCCTGGGCAAGTCGCGCCCCAAACCCTTTCGCGCCAATTGGTTGCGTCATAGACAAAAAATTCCTGAAATTCGCTATTGACAGCGCACGTTGCGCAAATAAATTGCGTCCCGTGCAACTTACCCGTAATTCAATCCCGGACACGATGGCTAAGACGAGAGATAGTCGCAAGGCGCAGTTCCGCGCCGCGCTCGCCCTCGCTGGCAAGACCGCTGAGATGTGGGCTGAGGAGAACGGCATCACGGCCGGACATCTGTCACAAGTCCTCGCCGGCAAGCGGGAGAGCCGGGCGCTCATGGAGAAGGTCGAGGCGTTCACGCGGCGGTACATGAAGTCCGCCGTCGTTATCCCGCCGAACCACCCCGCCCACTTCGCGCGCAGCTAGCCCGAACACACTGATCGGGTTCGGCAGGGATCGCAGCACTTCGGCAAGGACGGCAGGAGACAACGCAGGATCGTGGGGCATTGGTGGTGGCGAGCGCGCGACGCAGCGCGGAATTGGTGGCGAATCATCAACTGGCATGCACGCAATCATGAGCACTTCACTCCAGCAGGAAAACCAGAAGGTTGCCCGCGATCTGGCAGTCGCGCGCGGCTCTATGGAAGTGCGGGAACTGTTGAAGGACTACGCAACGCGGGTCGCCCGCTCGTCGCGCGGCATGACGTCGCGCGACCGGCAGTGGCTGTACGACATCAAGCGCGATCGCGTCGACATCGCGAACACGGTTCGGTTCTTCGAGCTGGTCACGCTCGCCGGACTACCCGACGCGCTCGGCGGCCTCGAGATGTTCCGCGGCTACATCCTCGCGGTGCAACAGCCGCCGATCCCGAACTGGATCGATGCGTCGCGCGGCGAGGAAGTCTCGAACCACCGGGGGAACCTCGCGCAGCACGTGTGGCACGAGACGCGGAGCCGGTCCGCTGCGGACTCTCTCTGCGAAGCGATGCTCGGGCAGGAGATCGCGTCGCGGATGCTCGCTGACGCGGTGCATGTCGCCTCGACCGGGACGCGGTTCATCCACGTGGTGAGTCGGTAATGCTCGTCATCTGGGCCGGCGGCTACCTCTGCGGGCTGATGACGTTCGGCGTCGCGCTGGCGCTCTACAACGGGCCGCCGCGACGGAAGCGATAGCGAAGCAGTGACGAACTAGAACCCTCAATAGAGAGCGACATGATCTACTCCAATGGTTCGATCGGCGCGGCAGGGATGGCGAGCGGCCTGCTGAGCGGGCTGACGGTCAAGGCGAACGACACAAGCCCGCAGCCCAAGACGGAAGTGATTCAGGACAGCCTGAGCGGCGCCATCAATCGCGTCCACAACGCGATCGAGCGCGTGCGCGGGTTCGCGGACGCGATGCTCGGCTCGCGACCGATGGCGAGTTCGCCGAAGGGCGAAGTGGGCAAGCCCTCCGGTCGACTGCACGACATTACCGATCGCACGGCGCAGCTCCACGACTCGCTCGCGACGCTGGAAGGCGAATTGGATCGCCTCGGCGCGATCTGACGCACCACGCGGCGTAGAGGAGCGGTCGTCCTCGCCGGAACTGCATATCCGGAGATCGTGGGTCCGAATCCCACCGCCGCAATCGCAGGACCTGAAATGAAAGTGCCCCCGCGAGACTGGCATCTCCGGGGGCGTGGCCAAGCGGTTCATGAGCGGCACCGCCTGACCTCTAGAACGTACTCCCGCCGCGAGCAGGAAGCCAAGAGACCATGAGCATTCACGACGATCAACTCCATTTGGCGAGCGCGGCCGAGATGACGAGCCGCGACGAGCGCGAAGCCTCGCTGTTCGATGGCTATGACGATCCCGCCGAGATGCCGGCGTCGGTGATCTACGCCAAGCGGTCGATCGGCGTCACGGGGGCGACGCCCCTCGCGCTGCGGTTGGCCGCGATTGCTGACGACGAGCCGCAGTACGGGGAGATCCCCGCCGCCGCGCTCGCCCTCATTCCGTTGCCGGCCGATGAGTCGCGAGGTGCCGCGTGACCTATCCGAAGCCGTTCGAGAAGTTGCGCGCGCTCCGCGCCAAACTGGCCGCCGTCCCGTCGCACCTGTGCGACGACGAAACGCGGGAAGGGATCATTGCCGGCATCGACGAGCTGGATGACGAGATGGTCGCCTCGGCGCGGCTGGATGCCTACATGAAGGCGACGACGCCCCCGACGCCGGGTTACCACACCGAGTACATCGCGCTCTTCGCGGGCTCGGCGACGGTGAACCACGAGGAGCGTGTCGCGTGATCGGCTTCACGGAATGCCTCCTCTGCCCGTTCACGGTGAACACGAACGACACCGCCGAATCGGTCTACGTCGATGACGAGATGGCCTTCGAGGCGGGCATCAACGGTGACGGGTACGCGCACCGCCGCTGCTACGACAACGCCAAGCACAACGCGGACGAGCGCCGGGGCACGCTCGCGCTCAACGAGGGCATGTAGATGACGACAATGACGCTGTACGAGATCCGCGAGCTGCGCGATCTGCTCGACGAAGCCCTCGCCGCGACGGAAGGCGAGTTGTCGCCGGAAGCCGAAGCGCAGTTGGCCGCGCTCGACATCGCCGCGAACGAGAAGATCGAGTCCGTCGCGCTCTACATCCGCGAGCAGCTCGCGCAGGCGGAAGCGATCGAAGCGGAGGCGAAGCGGTTGCAGGACCGCGCCCGCGCGCGCCTCAACGCGGCGAAGTCGCTTAAGGACTATCTGGCGCGCGAGATGGAACGGCTCGGCAAGGACAAGATGAACGGCGTGCTGGTGACGGTCGCGATGCAGAACAACCCGCCGAGCGTGAAGGGCGACCTGGAGCCCGCGACGCTCGCGGAGATGATGGACACCGCGCCGACGTTCGTCCGCTACGCGCCGGCCAGCTACGCCCTCGACCGCCGCGCCGTGCTGGATGCGTACAAGCGCGGCGAGACGATCCCCGAAGGACTCACGATCGAACAGACGAAATCTCTGAGGATTCGATAAATGACGAACGCGAACGTACTTCCCCCGCAGCCCGACGCCATCCTCGTCAGTGGCGAGTCGGGCGGCGCCGACTTCAAGCCGCATCCGGTCGGCCCGCACGCCGCCGTCTGCTGTGATGTCGTGGATCTCGGCATCTGGCAGGACCAGTACCCCGGTCAGCCGCCGCGCAACGTCCGCAAGATCCGCCTCGTGTTCCAGACCGCCGAGTTCCGCGAGGACGGCCAGCGCTTCACGGTCGGTCGGATGTTCACCGCCTCGCTCGGCGAGAAGGCGAATCTCCGCAAGTTCCTCGAATCGTGGCGCGGACGCGCGTTCACGCCCGAAGAACTCGCGGGATTCGATCTCGTCAAGCTCATCGGGGCGCCGGCGCTGGTGCAGGTCAAGCACCGCGAGAAGCAGGGAAAGACCTACGCCGACATCGACAGCGTGATGCAGCTCCCGAAGGGCATGGTCAAGCTCCAGGTGGAGAACTACACGCGGGTGAAGGACCGCGAGCCGCAGAAGCCGACGACGGGCGACCCGCACGACGGATTCCCGCCCCCGATCGACGAAGACGACGATCTCCCGTTCTGACCCGCGTTCCCCGGTCCTACCACCCCTGAGAGAGCACGCCCAATGACTGCTATTCGATCGCTGGATCTGGATACCCTTACGCTCGCCTCGGGCGGGCATTCCGCTGGACGGGACGCCTACTGCGTCATGGAGGCGGTCGCGTACATCGCGGGCGAGGAATGGAGCGACGCTCCGGCGTGCACATCGCCGGTCATCGCGTCGTTCATGCGCTCGTGGAACGATTCGCTCAACGACGCGGATCGGAACCGGCTCTTGAAGCCGCTGATCCCGACGCTGATCGGGACCAAGACCAGCGCCACCGATGACGAGATCCGCGCGTGGATGGCGACGGACTGGCTCGTCCGCGTCCAGACGCCCGCGTGGCTGGATCTCGCCGGACTGACCGAGCGCGCCGCCGAGCTACGCGCGTTGCCGACGCTCACGTCGTCCGAGATCGCTGTCGCGGTCCAGTCGGTGATCGAAGGCGCGCGTAAGGACGCGGCTGCGGCGAGGGCTGCGGCGTGGGATGCGGCGGGGGATGCGGCGAGGGATGCGGCGTGGGCTGCGGCGTGGGCTGCGGCGAGGGCTGCGGCGAGGGCTGCGGCGTGGGCTGCGGCGAGGGATGCGGCGTGGGCTGCGGCGTGGGCTGCGGCGTGGGCTGCGGCGTGGGATGCGGCGGGGGATGCGGCGTGGGCTGCGGCGAGGGATGCGGCGTGGGCTGCGGCGAGGGCTGCGGCGGGGGCGAAGATGCGCCCGACCGTCGAGCAGTTGCAGTCGTCCGCCGTCGATCTCGTGCAGCGGATGTGCGCGGTGGGTCGCGAGGCGAACGCCGCATGACCACTCCCTCTCCCGCCCCGCAGGGCGACGGACGCGATGAACCGATCACGATCTGGGCGGCGCACTGCCCGTTTCGTCGCGCTGGCTCGCCGGTCCTAGGCAACATGGGCGCGACCGTGCGTGAAGTGATCGTGATCGAGACGCGCGAATGGGAAAGGCTCGTCGCGCAACATCCCACCCTCCAGACGGCGCAATTCCGCGTCGGGACTTTCCAGTGAGCGATACAACCGAACTGACGCCGCGCGAAGTCGGCGGCGCCGTGCTCGCGCTCGAGAAAATGCTGAAATGGCGCGACGCAAACGGTGAATCGCTCATCATGGCGATCCGGCACTGCGACGTGACCGCGACGCACATTCGCAGCGTGCTCGCCGCGCTTCGCGTCGCTCATCAGCCCGCTCCCCTCTCGTCGGTCGAGTCCCGAGAGGACGAGATGCCGGATCGCGAAACGGTCATCGGTCAGATCCTCGAAGTCTATAGCGCCGCATTCGCGCTTCGACGGGAAGGACGAGAACTCGGCCTTCAAGATCGCCGCGAAGGCCGTCGAGGATCATCGCGCCGACGCCGCTCGCTCCACCCCGCCCACCGCGGAGGCAAGTGAATAGCCATGTGGTACTGCATTGGAGTCGCAGTCAACGCGGCGGTGGCAGGCGCGTGCGCGTCGCGGGGCTACTGGCCTGCGGCGATCGCCAATCTCGTCGCGGTGGTTCTTCACATCACGAACGCGCACCGCGAGCAGTCGAACGAGCGCGCGACGATGCAACGCCTGTTGCGCGTTGCGGAGGCGAGCGAATGAGCGAACGCCACTGGCACGAATACACCAAGGGCGGCACCAATCCCACGCCCATGAGGGCGCCTCTAGATGCGGACGAGCACTCGTCGGCTTCGCATCGAATCGCTGAGCCGCGAGGGCAAGAGCGCGAGGAGCCGGACGGTAAGAGTCCGTCGGTGCCGTCTTTCGGTGCGCGGCTGGTCGCTGCGATGAAGCGAGAGAAGGTGTCCAATATCGAACTCGCTCGGGCGGTCGGCGTTTCGTACAACACCGTCTCGCGCTGGAGGCAGGGCGCCTTTATGCCGCGCCAATCGGACATCATCGCCATTGCCGACAAGCTCCGCATGTCCCCGAAGGAACTGCACTACGGGACTGGAGACGCCGGCGAGGCGGCGACCGAAGCAGATCCGGTAACGATGGCGGTTCTCGGCTCATTCTGGCACACGCCCGACGCGCTGCGGTGGATCGCGAACGGAGTCGAGCACGCCGATTCGGAGGACTTCCGACGCCTGATGGCCACGACACTCCGTGCGATGGCGACGAGCCACCAGCTCCGCTTGGAGTTGATGCGGGCCGAGCGCGAGTGACGCAGCGGGACATCATCGTGACCGCGATCCGCTTCGCGATTGAGCAGCAACTCGCACCCGAGGGCCGACAGGCCGCGCAGTCTCTGGTGGACTACTGGTGCGAGCAGGACAAGCAACTCAGGACCGCGGTGAGCGCGATTGTCGAGGCGAGTCGCACCGCGCAGACCGATTGGACCGCAGCGCGTGAAGCGCTGCTGAACCCGAAGATTCAGCTCGTGAGGGACGAAGAATGAGAGAGCACGAACGCTGGAACTCGCTCCGCGAGATCGAAGAAAGCGCCCGCAAGGACGCGCTGGCGATTGCTGACGCCCCGCTGGAACTCGGGCACAGCGTCGCGTGGTCGGAAGTCCGCTTCGGCCGCACCGATGACCTGAGCCTGGTGCACCGCGTCGGCGTGGCCGTCTACGAGGAAGAGCGCGCGCTGTGTGGCGAGCGCATCCCGCCCGCGATCCGTCGCGTCGCGCTCTCGCCGAAGCTGATCCAGACGCTGGGCCGCTGTCGCCACTGCGACGCGGAATTCGCCAAACTGCCGAACACGGGGGTTGCCGCGTGATGCTCGCGACAGGGGTTATGACAGAACACCAATCAGAGATGACTCATGTTGGTGTCGCGATGGTGGATAAGATACATCTTATACGTACTACATATTGAACGCGACACCAACCCGACATTCGATGATGGCGGCACTCTGTCGTCATTCTGCAATGGCGGTCGGGGGCACGAAAAGGCCGCAGATTTCACCGTTCCCGGTGTCCTCTGCGGCCCTCTGCTAGCGCTGCGTCCTCGCAGTTCCAACCGTTCAAAATCAGACTCGACCGTCGAACGCCGAGCCACCAGCGATCACTTCTTGACCGCGGTCGCCTCGAGCTCGCCCAGGCGCACCTTCGCCTCGGCCGCCAGCGGTCCGTTCGGCGCCGCTGCCAGCGCCTGCCAGATCTGACGCGCCTTGGCCGTGTCGCCGGCGGCCTGGTACGTCCGCGCCGCTTTGCCCTGATAGAACGCCTTTTCGTTCTCGAGCGTCGTCGCGTTCGCCGCCGTCTCGTACTGCTTGGCCGCGTCCGCCAGCTTGCCCATCTGGGCATAGCCGTCGCCCTCGAGGCTCCGGACCGTCCCTTCGACGCTCGACGCCGCCCGCGTGCCCGCGACCTTGTCCAGCATCGTCACCGCGTCCTGCGGCTTGCCGGCGTCGTACTGAACCTGCGCCAGCAGCATCGCCGCCTCGACGCCCGCTTCGGTCGAGCCGTACCGCGAGTAGACGGTCTGGAGGTCCGTCTGCGCCAGCTGGAGGTTGCCGGCCGACAGCGACTGCTTCGCGTTCAGCAGCGCCTTCTGGGCGTTCGCGGCCTGGATCTGCTGCGACCGCTGGTAGAACCAGAACGCGCCCGCGGCGACGAGCACGACCACTGCCCCGGCGGTCAGCGCCTTGGAGTTGATCTTCGTCCAGTCGAGGAAGGTCTGGGCGTGATCCTCGGCGGACTTCGTGGCTTGCGGCTGGCTGGTGACGGTTGGAGTGGTCATGGGAGGACGGAAATGAAAAAGCTGATCAGGGCGACTGCGAAGGTGCCCCTGGCGTGAGTCGAACACGCGACCAACGGTTTAGGAAACCGCTGCTCTATCCATCTGAGCTACAGGGGCAAGTGATAGCCAACTCTTGAATTAGCTTGTACTGCAACAACTTAGCACTTGTCGCCTACGGCGTGTTCTTTCTCGGCACGTGCCGACAAGTCCGCCGATTTCTCGGCTGGTCTTGCCCCAGGTTTGCCCCACAATCTCGGTACGTCACGGCACGATTGCCGTACCGGAGGCGGCAGCGTACAAGCACATGAACCTAACGCCATCTCGCTCTGCACGGTAGCAAGGGCGCCCGGTGCTCCCGCCCCCGGTCGTCTTGATACGGCACGACCAGATCATTTCCCTCGATGAACGGTTGCAATGACGCGTGTCCCGGTCGGCTCGATCACCCGAACACGCGGCAGCATCGCCTGACGATCATCCGATCCGGCGCCGAGAAACTCGAGCACGTAGATGCGCGAGCCGAGCTGAGCAACACCGGTCGGCGACCACTCGCCCTCCGATCGATAGATCGTCTGGATGTTTCCACTCGGATGGATGCGCAGAACGCTCGCGCAGCCGGTGGCGGCGACATACACGACGCCCCCGCTATCGACGACCAGACCACGGAGCAAAGGGCCGTCCGCCGCTGAAATCCCGGGAACGGAGCGGCAATTCGTTGGAGCGATGCGCTCCGCGAGCGTGGAGAGCCGGCCGCGGGCGTCGATGCGCCGCACCGCCGCGTCTTCCGCATAGTAGACCGAACCGTCGCCGGCCGCCGCGAGTCCATTCACCCAGCGTAGCGGATGCGATACCGGACCAGCCGGCAGTGTAGCAAATGTCGATGCCTGGCCGTTCGGCATCAGACGAATGATGTCGATCGGGCGATTCCCGCTCCGCGACGGATAATACAGTGCCCCATCTCGCCGCGTTGCGACCGGAACATCGCTCGCAAGCAGGAGCGTCGGAGCGTTGCCGAGTCGGACGATGTCGCCCGAGGTGCCCGATGGCAGCGTCACCCGCGCGAGACGGTCGTTCTCGTCGAGCGCCAGCCAGTGAAAGGCAGGCCCGTTGACATGCGTGAGCACGCCGGCGGAATCGACGCGCCACACGCCGGAGACCATATCGACGAAATAGACGTTTCCCTTGCGGTCGACGACGATGCCCGTGCCGGGGTGCGCCGCCGCCACACGCGGCAACGCGCACGCGAGCGCTGCCCACAGGGTCAGGATGTATCGCTTCATGCCGCCTAGGCAGCCTTCGCCGCCAGCACCCGTTCCGTGTGGACCTCGTCCACCGCGCGCCGGCGCTGTTCCTCGTCGAACGCCCTCTCGCTCCGCGAGATCACGAGGGTCGCCGCGCCGTTCCCGATCAGGTTCGTGATTGACCGTGCCTCGCTCATGAAGCGGTCGACGCCCAGCACAAGCGCCACCCCTTCCACCGGGATCACCTGCAGCGCCGAGAGCGTGCTCGCGAGCACGATGAAGCCCGATCCGGTCACCCCGGCCGCCCCCTTCGACGTCAGCATCAGCACGCCGAGCAGCTCGATCTGCTGCACCACGCTCAGGTGAATGTTGAACGCCTGCGCGATGAAGATCGACGCCATCGAGAGATAGATCGACGTGCCATCGAGGTTGAACGAGTACCCCGCCGGAATGACCAGACCGACCACCGGCTTCGGGCAGCCATAGCGCTCCATCTTCGCGAGCATCCGCGGCAGCGCCGCTTCCGACGACGACGTCCCGAGCACGATCAGGATCTCTTCGCGGATGAACTTCAGGTACTCCCAGAGACTGAAGCCGTACGCGCGAAGGATCAGGTTCAGCACGACGAAGATGAACACCGCCATCGTCGTGTACACGCACAGCATCAAACGCCCGAGCGGCAGGAGCGCCGAGAGGCCGAACGCACCGATGGTATAAGCCATCGCGCCGAACGCACCGAGGGGCGCGACGATCATCACGATGCCGACGATCTTGAAGAAGACCTTCGAGAGCAGCTCGAGCAGGTTGAGCACCGGTCGCCCGGTCTCGCCGAGCATCGCCAGCGCCGCACCGAACAGCACCGCGACGAACACCACCTGGAGGACGTCGCCCTTCGCGAAGGCGTCGAACATGCTCGACGGCACGATGTGCGTCACGAAGTCGGCGAAGTTCATCGCCTTCCCCTGCGTCACGAACGACGAGATGTCCCCCTTCGCCAGCGTCGCCGTCGACAGCCCGACGCCCGGCTTGAAGAGGTTCACGACGACAAGCCCGATCAGGAGCGCGAACGTCGTTACGATCTCGAAATAGAGGAGCGCCTTCCCGCCGACCCGCCCGACCTTCTTCAGGTCGTGCATGCTCGCGATGCCCGTGACGATCGTCAGGAAGATCACCGGCGCGATCACCATCTTCACGAGGTTCACGAAGGTGTCGCCGACGGGCTTCATCTTCCGGCCGATGTCCGGCGCGAGTGCGCCGAGCAGCGCGCCGAGCAGGATCGCCGTGAGCACCTGGAAGGTGAGGTTGCGATAGATTTTTCGCATGCGTGGGTGGCGGAGGGGGATGACTCTCAACCGCGGCACTCCGACCGGAGGTGCGCAGCGCCGAAGGGAGGAGCGATCAATAAATCGATCAATAAACGATCGATTACGCGATCAATACGCGGTCAATACTCGATTACTCGCGCCACCCGCCGCCCGTTGAGGCGCTCGAGCCCCGGAAGGAAGCTCAGAGTAAGAAGGAACGAGAACCCGACAACCGTCGCGCCGATCGACTCCACCAGCTTGCACGTCGCGGCGGCGGTTCCGCCAGTAGCCAGCACGTCGTCGACAATCAGAACCCGCGCGCCGTCCCCGCAGGCGTCGGCGTGGATCTCGAGGGCGTCGGTGCCGTATTCCAGCTCGTATTCTTCCCGGCGCGTTTCAGACGGCAGCTTCCCCGGCTTCCGCACCGGGATGAACCCCGCCCCGAGTCGCTGCGCGACCGGACCGCCCAGGATGAAGCCCCGGCTCTCGATCGCGACGACGTGGGTGATGCCCGCGCTCGCGAACGGCGCGGCCATCGCATCGGTCGCCTGCGCGAATCCGCGCGCGTCGGCGAGCAGCGGCGTGATGTCCTTGAAGATGATCCCGGGCTTCGGATAGTCGGGAATGTCCCGAATCAGCCGCTTCACCTGCTCCTCGAGCTGATTCGCGCTTTGCGCTGTCGCCATGCGGAGTTACCTCTCGATCGAGAATGGACGTTCGAGCGGCTGCGCGCCCGGGCTGAGCTCGTCGACCGCTTCGACGGCGGCGCCCCGCGGACCTTTCGCAAGCTCGCGTCGCAGGTCGGCGATCGCGGCGTCATCCCCTTCCGCCTCGACTTCGACGGTGCCGTCCGACCGGTTCCGCACGCGTCCGGCGAGGCCGAGCGCCGTTGCCGTCTCGCGCACGAACCAGCGAAAGCCCACGCCCTGCACGCGTCCGCGCACCACGGCGTGAAGGCGCATCAGTTCCCCTCTTTGTCCCAGCCGTGATGGCCGATCAGCGGAACGAAGCGCACCGGCGCTTCCTCCCGCTTCACGATCTGCCCGCCCCGCCGCTCGGCGACGATGAGCTTCTGCTCCTCGCGATCGCCGATCGGAATGAGCAGACGTCCGCCTTCGGCGAGCTGGTCGAGCAGCGGCTGAGGGATCGACGGCGAACCGGCGCCGACGAGAATCGCGTCGTACGGCGCGTACTCGCGCCATCCGATCGTCCCGTCGCCGAGCAGCACCGAGACGTTGTTCACGCCGGCCTGGCGGATGTTGTCGCGCGCCTGCTGGAGGAGCGCCGGAATCCGCTCGATCGAGAAGACCTGCGATGCGAGATGCGCGAGCAGCACCGTCTGGTAGCCGGAGCCCGTGCCGATCTCGAGCACGCGTTCCTTTCCCGTGAGCTGGAGGATCTCGAGATAGCGCGCGTGCACCCACGGCTGCGAGATCGTCTGGCCGTTGCCGATCGGCAGCGGCGCGTCTTCATAGGCGCGATGGCGGAGCCCCGTCGGGACGAAGGCGTGGCGCGGCGTCATCTCGATCGCGCGCAGCACGGACAGGTCGCGAATGCCCTTCGACTGGAGCGTCTCGATCAGTCGCTGCCGCGCACCGCGGAGCTCGTTGTCTACAGGTCGCGCCACCAACGATTTGCTCCTTCCAACGCGTGGTAATGCGTGAGGTCCAGATGCAGCGGAGTCACGGAAACATAGCCTTCTTCGATCGCGCGGAAATCGGAGTCGGGCTCACCGCTCCACGAGATCTCTCCCCCACCGATCCAGTAGATCTGACGGCCCCACGGATCCTTCATCGGTGCGACGGACTGCGAGTACACGCGGCGTCCGAGGCGCGTGAGCTTCACGCCCTTCACCTGGTCGGCGGTGCGCGGCGGAAGATTCACGTTGAGCAGCGTATCGCGCGGGAAGTGCGGAAGCGACGTGAGATGCGCGAGAATCGGCGTGAGCACCTTCACTTGTTCCTGCAACCGGCTCACGTCCGTTCGCAGGTCGCCGCCGGCGTACGAAATGGCGATCGACGGAATTCCCAGCGCGAGCCCTTCCATGGCGGCCGCGACGGTGCCCGAGTAGAGCACGTCCTCGCCCATGTTCTGCCCGTGATTGATGCCGCTCAGCACGAAATCCGGCCGATCCGGCATCAGCGCCTCGAGTGCGAGCATCACGCAGTCGGTCGGCGTTCCGTCGACCTGCCACTTCCGCTCGCCGCGCTTTACCGGACGCAGCGGGTGATGGAGCGTCAGCGAATGGCTCGTCGCGCTCTGCTCGCGATCGGGCGCGACGACGAACACCTCACCGAGCGGCTCAGCGGCCGCGGCCAGGCATTCGATCCCCTGCGCGAGAATTCCGTCGTCGTTCGTAATCAGAAAGCGCATGTCACCCTGAGCGGCAGCGAAGGACCTCTGTCCTACGCGTTGATGTCCGTGTCCTCGAGCCCCGCGACGAGATCCTTCAGCTCCGACTCCAGCGACTCGAGCGCCTGCACCGTCAGTGCCCCGCGCGCGACCGCCTTCAGATCGCCGCCCTTCCGATGCTCGTCGACCTTCTGGCGCGCGCCGTCGATGGTGTACTTCTCCTCGTACAGGAGGTGCTTCACGAGCATGATCAGCTCGACCTCCTTCCGTTGGTAGACGCGATTCCCCGAGCGGTTCTTTGCCGGGCTCAGGAAACGGAACTGGCTCTCCCAGTAGCGCAGCACGTGCGGCTTGAGGCCGGTGAGGTCGCAGACCTCGCCGATCGAGAAGAACTCCTGGACAGGCTCCGACGCTGGGCTCACAGGTCTTGCTCCGCTCGAAGTTCGCGCGCCATCAGCTGGGGAACGGCATCTCGAGCCGACTGGCCCTCGAAGAGAATGCGGTGCGCCATTCCGACGATCGGCATGTCGACATCGAGGGTGCGCGCGAGCTCGAGCGCGCTCACGGTGGTCGTCACGCCCTCGGCCACGGTCTCCTTTCCGGCGAGCGCCGCCTCGAGCGACGCCCCCTTCCCGATCTCGATGCCGACCGCGCGGTTGCGGCTCAAGCCGCCGGTGCACGTGAGCACGAGATCCCCGACGCCGGCCAAACCGGCGAAGGTCGTCGCATTCGCGCCGAGCGCGACGCCGAGCCGCGTCATCTCGTGCAGGCCGCGCGTGATCAGCGCCGCGCGCGAGTTGAAGCCGAGCCCCACGCCCTCGACGATCCCGGTCGCGACGGCCATGACGTTCTTGAGCGCGCCGCCGAGCTCGACGCCCGTCACGTCGTCGCTGGTGTACACGCGGAAGCTCGCGCTGCTCAACGCCTCCTGCACGACGATGGCCGCGGAGGCATCGCGCGACGCGGCGACGATTGCCGTCGGATGCCGCGCCA